>NZ_JAAGPM010000207.1:0-10030 GCF_017104865.1 Burkholderia sp. Ac-20349 | reverse complement strand
GCGTGCGGCTGTTCGTGCGCACGACACGCCAGATCCGCCTGACCGATTCCGGCCGCCGCTATTTCGAGCAATGCCGGGACGCGCTGTCGCAACTCGTCGACGCGGAACGCGAGGCGACCGGCCAGCACCCACGCGCGCCGGCGTGCCGACTGAGCCGAAGCGGCTGAAAAAGGCTGATCCATCATCGCTCCTCGAAAAGCCGGCGCGGATGCGCCGTCAGAGCGACAGACGATAAATCCGATTCAATCGGCGAAAAACCACGCAAAGCTCCGGATATAACGGACTAGAATTCCGCAATCTACTCAGCTACGCGCCGTGGGCGCACGCGCTTCGAATCGATGGAAAACCTCACCGGCATCGTCGCCTTCGTCCGCACCGCCGAGGCTTTGAGCTTCGTCGCGGCTGGCCGCGCGCTCGGCATCTCGGCGTCGGCGGTCGGCAAGACGATCGCGAAACTCGAGCAGTCGCTCGGCGTGCGCCTGTTCAACCGCACGACGCGGCGCGTCACGCTCACCGACGAGGGGCGGCACTTCTACGACCGCTGCCAGCGGATCCTCGAGGATTTCCGCGATGCGGAAGCGACCGTGACGGCATCGGCGCAGCGCCCGCGCGGCAAGCTGCGCGTGAGCCTGCCGGTGATCGGCTACCGGTTCCTGCTGCCGGTGCTGCCCGAATTCCGGCAGCGCTACCCGGACGTCGAGCTCGATCTCGACTTCAACGACCGGATGGTGGATGTCGTCGAAGGTGGCTTCGACGCAGTGATCCGCAGCGGCCCGCTATCCGATTCGAGCCTGATGTCGCGGCGGCTCGGCCCGTTCGCGTTCGTGCTGTGCGCAACCCCCGCCTATCTCGCGCAGGCCGGCACGCCGCGCGCGCCGCGCGATCTCGAAGCGCACGAGTGCGTGCGCTACTGCTTCCCGACCACCGGCAAGCTGCAGGACTGGGCACTCGCGGCCGACGACGGCACGCCGCTGAAGCTGCGCACCGCGATGACCTGCAACAACATGGAGGCCCTGCGCGGCACCGTGCTCGCAGGGCTCGGCATCGGCTACATGCCCGACTTCCTCGCGCGCGACGCGCTCGAAACAGGCCTGCTCGTCACCGTGCTCGACGACTACCGGATCGCGCCCGGGCAATTCTCGATCGTGTGGCCGTCGAGCCGGCAGCTGTCGCCAAAACTGCGCGTGCTCGTCGATTTTCTGTGCGAGCGGCTGTTCAAGTAGCTGCGGACGGACGCGTCGACCGGCGTCCAACACGCCGCCCGCACGGCTCGATGGAACGCCGCCGTGCGGCAGCAACCCGCGCGCACCGTTCCGAGCCATTCCACTCCGTTCAGTCCGCCCCGATCCGCTCCGCTTCCGCCTGCGGCAACAACGCGTCGCTGTCGTCCTTCAACCCGACGCCCGTCAGCCCGAGCCGGCGCGCGTGCGTCATCAGGTAATGCAGCTTGTGCGCGGCCCCCGCGTACGGCAGCCCTTCGGGCCGCACGTTCGAGATGCAGTTGCGCAATGCGTCGTGGCACCCGACTTTCGGCGCCCAGGTCAGGTACACGCCGAGGCTGTCCGGCGAGCTGAGCCCCGGCCGTTCGCCGATCAGCATCGCGACGACCTTCGCGCGCAGCAATTCGCCGATCTCGTCGCCGAGCGCGACGCGCGCCTGCGTCGCGACCACCACCGGGCCGATCCGCCAGCCGTCCGCGTCGAGCCGCGGCCTTATGGCCTGCAGCAACGGCAGCGCCTGTTTCGCGGCCGCGAACGCCGACAGCCCGTCGCCGACCACGAACACGACGTCGGGCGCATCGTCGAGCGCCGCGTCGCCGTGCGCAGCCAGCAGCGCGCGCCCTTCATCCGACAGCTTGCGGCCGAGATCCGGCCGGCGCAGGTAATGCTGACGATCGGGCGCGGCACTCTGCACGCCGAGCGTCGCAAAGCCGGCAGCATCGAGGTCACGCCGCAGCGCGTCCGCATCGAGCGGCTGGTGCACCGCATCGCGCGCCTGCGCATGCGACAGGTTGAACGCGAGCAGCGGCGCGGTCGGCAGGCTGTTGCCCGCGCGGCCGAGCGCGATCCGTGCATTCGTGAACGACTTCAGCTGCGCCCACGGGTTCTTCTCGACGGCGTCGCTCATGCCGAAATCCCCATCCAGTCGTTCGCGCCCGCGAGCAGCGGCACGCGCGACGTCGCGGCGCGCAATGCGCCGTGCGCGTCGGCGATCTCCATCGTCTCCAGCCACTCCTCGAATTCGGGCGCGCGGCGCAACCCGAGCACTTCACGCACGTACAGCTGATCGTGGAACGACGTGCTCTGGTAGTTCAGCATCACGTCGTCCGCGCCCGGAATCCCCATGATGAAGTTGATGCCGGCCACACCCAGCAGCGTCAGCAGCGTATCCATGTCGTCCGAGTCGGCTTCCGCGTGGTTCGTGTAGCAGATGTCGCAGCCCATCGGCACGCCGAGCAGCTTCCCGCAGAAGTGATCCTCGAGCCCCGCTCGGATGATCTGCTTGCCGTCGTACAGGTATTCGGGCCCGATGAAGCCGACCACCGTGTTCACGAGGAATGGCTCGAACTTGCGCGCGACCGCATACGCGCGCACTTCGCAGGTCTGCTGGTCGACGCCGAAGTGCGCATTCGCCGACAGCGCGCTGCCCTGGCCCGTCTCGAAGTACATGAGATTGTTGCCGACGGTGCCGCGCTTGAGCGACAACGCGGCCTCGCGGGCCTCGCCGAGCAGCGCGAGCGAGATCCCGAAGCTCGCGTTCGCCTTCTCGGTGCCCGCGATCGACTGGAACACGAGATCGACCGGCGCGCCCTTCTCGATCGCCGCGATCGTGTTGGTTACGTGCGTGAGCACGCACGATTGCGTCGGCACGCCGTAGCGTTCGCGGAAGCCGTCGATCATCGCGAGCAGCTTCACGATCGCCGCGAGGCTGTCGGTGGCCGGGTTGATGCCGATCATCGCGTCGCCGCAGCCGTACATCAGCCCGTCGAGCATCGATGCGGCGATCCCCTTCACGTCGTCGGTCGGATGGTTCGGCTGCAGTCGCACCGACATCCGGCCCGGTAGCCCGACCGTGTTGCGAAAGCGCGTGACGACGCGGCGCTTCCGCGCCGCCGCGATCAGGTCCTGGTTGCGCATCAGCTTCGACACGGCCGCGACCATCTCGGGCGTGAGGCCCGGTGCGATCCGTTCGAGCGCCGCGCCGTCAGCCGCGGGCGACAGCAGCCAGTTGCGGAAATCGCCGACGGTGAGATGCGAGATTTCCGCGAATGCCTGCGCGTCGTGATCGTCGACGATGAGGCGCGTGACCTCGTCGTCTTCATACGGGATCACCGCTTCGCTCAGGAATGCCTTCAGCGGCACGCCCGCGAGCGCGATCTTCGCGGCGACACGCTCCTCCTCGCTCGCCGCCGCGACACCGGCGAGCTGGTCGCCGGAACGCAGCGGGCTCGCCTTCGCGAGCAGCGTCTTCAGATCCGCGAAGCGGTACGTACGCGGACCGATCGTCTCCGTATAGGACATCTGCGAGTCTCCTCCTTGCCAAAAGCCGACGGCGCGCCCGTTCGACGGGGCGCGCCGGATGCCGTCAGAAACGGCCCTTCACTTTCATCCCGCTCACTCCTCCAGCAGCACGTCGCCCGGCGCACTCGCACGCTGCGAACGTGTCGCGAGGAAATACGCGTAGCCGAACGCGAGGAAGCCGACGAACACCAGCGCGACCAGCCCGTTGAAGTAAATCATGGTCCCGAGACAGACGAGCGCAGCCAGGATCGCGAACGCCGGGAAGATCGGGTACAGCGGTGCGCGGAACGGCCGTTCGAGATTCGGTTGCGAGCGGCGCAGCTTGAACAGCGACGCCATGCTCACGATATACATCACGATCGCACCGAACACCGACATCGTCACGATATTCGCGGTCAGCGTCTGCCCGCCGAACTGGATCAGCTCGTCGCTGTAGATCGCCGCGATGCCGACCACGCCGCCCGCGAGGATCGCGCGGTAAGGCGTCTTGAAGCGCGGATGCACCTTCGCGAGCCATTCGGGCAGGTAGCCTTCGCGGGCCAGCGCGAAGATCTGGCGCGAATAACCGAGGATGATCCCGTGGAACGACGCGACCAGCCCGAACAGCCCGAGCCACACGAGCATGTGCATCCAGCCGCTGTTCGCGCCGACGATGTACTTCATCGCCTGCGGCAGCGGGTCGTTGATGTTCGCGAGCTTGGTCCAGTCGCCCGCGCCGCCGGCGAACACCATCACGCCGACCGCGAGTGCAACGAGGGTCAGGATCCCGGCCACGTACGCGATCGGAATCGAGCGCTTCGGGTTCTTCGCTTCCTCGGCGGCCATCGCGACGCCTTCGATCGCGAGGAAGAACCAGATCGCGAACGGGATCGCCGCGAACATCCCGTGGAACGCGCCGAGGCTGAAGTGATCGGCGCCCGACCAGCCGCCCTTCATGAAGTTGCTCCACGCAAAGCCCGGCGACACGACGCCCATGAACACCAGCAGCTCGAAGATCGCGAGCAGCGTGACGACGAGCTCGAAGGTCGCCGCGATCTGCACGCCGACGATGTTCAGCGCCATGAACACGAGATACGCGCCCATCGCCGCATGCTTGGGCTCCAGCCCCGGAAACTGCACGTGCAGGTACGCGCCGATCGCGAGCGCGATCGCGGGCGGCGCGAACACGAACTCGACGAGCGTCGCCGCGCCGGCGAGATAGCCGCCGGTCGGGCCGAACGCCCGGCGCGCATACGCGAACGGGCCGCCCGCGTGCGGAATCGACGTCGTCAGCTCGGTGAAACTGAAGATGAAGGTCGTGTACATCGCCGCGACGAACAGCGCGGTGACGACGAAGCCCAGCGTGCCGGCGCTCGCCCAGCCGTAGCTCCAGCCGAAGTATTCGCCGGAAATCACGAGGCCGACCGCGATGCCCCACAGTTGCCAGGTCCCGAGCGTCTGCTGCAGCGCGGGCTGGCTGGACGACTTGGCGCCGGCGGCGGGCCGGCCATTCGACTCTGCTTTCATCGGACTCTCTCCTCAAAGGCGCCGGGCCTGCCGGCCTGCGCGACTGAGAATCGATGCTAGAGAGTCATTAAACGACGTGTTATCGAAATTCGGCAAAGATCGCGGCTGACATTTCGCTGACGGAAACGCGGACGCGGCGCGACGGACGAAGCCGATCGGCAAGGCGCCCGCGCGCAGCGGAATACGCCGTTGTGGCCTTTACCGGTTCCGGCGTACGGGTCATACGCGCGAGACGACGCGCGAGCGGACGCTGTCGCGTGCCGTTCGCGCGTCATGGGATGCAAGCGCTGACGCGTGCAGCACGATCCGGCCGCACGACGCGACCGGACGGCTGCGCGAGCGTGGCGTTACTGCCCGCCGCTGCGCTGGTTGAACCAGCGGTCGAGCAGCTTGCCGGCCGCTTCGCGGCCGCCGAGGCCGAACGACAGCGCCACGGCCACCGCGATCGCGCCGAGCACGAGGCCGAACGCGAGCTGGACGATCTCGTTCGCGATGCCCATCGCGCGCAGCCCCATTGCGAACACGAGGCCCAGGATCGCAAATTGCGCGATGCGCGCGAACAGTACGCTGTGCTCACGGTCGGCCTGCTCGATCACGCGGCGTGCGAGGCCCGCGAGCCACACGCCGATCACGAGGATCACGCCGCCCATCAGCACGTGGCCGCCGAATTCGATGAACAGCGTGACGACGTCGCGCACCTGCGAGAAGCCGAGCCGGTTCGCGGCTTCGACCGACGCGAACAGCATCGCGAAGAACACGATCAGCCGCGCCACCAGCACCGACGGCTGCAGGATTCCCGAGAACACGCGCTCGACGCCGAGCACGGCCGGCAGCCCGTCGGCGCCCGCGGCTTCCAGCAGCTTCTGCGCGAGCGACGCGACGAAGCGCGCGAAGTAGAACGTCACCAGCACGATCACGATCGCCGCGACGATGTCCGGCACCGCGCCGAGGAACTGGTTCAGCATGTTGGTGGCCGGCACCGAGATCGCGTCGATCTTCAGCGCGTCGAGCGCGGAGATCAGCGTCGGCACGAACACGAACACGTAGACGATCGTGCCGATCAGGCTCGACACGCGCACGGGCGTCGGGCTGTCGAGGCGCTGCGTGAGGCGGTCGGCGCCGGCGGCGACCAGCAGGTTCGTCACGAGGCCGCGCAGCACGCGCGCGACGATCCAGCCGACGATGCCGATCACCGCGGCCGCGAACAGGTTCGGCACGATTGCGAGCAGCTTGTCGACCATCCCCTGCACGGGCGACAGCAGCCCCGACAGCGCGAACGACGCGAGGATCGCCGGCAGGAACATCAGGATCACGAGCCAGAACAGCACGTCGCCGAGATAGCCGCTCATCGGCTGCATGCCGGCGCCTTCGGACAGCTTGTCGTCGATCTTGCTCGCCTTCAGCGCGCGGTTCGCGAGGCTGCGCAGCAGCGATGCGATGAGCCACGCGATCAGCGTCAGCGCCGCGCCGCCGATCAGGTTCGGCAGGTAGTTGACGATGTGCGTGACGAGCAGCGAGAACGGATTGGAGACCGCGTACAGGTTGAGCACGTTGAAGATGCCCACCGCGGTGACGAGCAGCACGAGCCAGAACAGGCCGCCCGCGATGATGCGCTCGACATAGGCGCCCTGGCCGGTGCTTTCGTTGATCCGCTGATCGACCTTCAGCGCGCCGAGCAGGCGCATCGCGCCGGCCCGCACCACGACGGCGATCAGCCAGCCGATCACCAGGATGCCGATCGCGCCGGCGATCTTTGGCAGATACCCCCCTAGCGTGGTCTGCAGCGACGTGATGAAGCTGGAAGCATCCATTTCTTCTTCTCCCGAAAACGTGGTGTTGCGATTGAACATCGACGAACTACCTGCGTACTTCGAAAAGCGTGCTGCCCCGACGGAGCAACTTACCCGAGAAAAATGACGCGATCACCCGATTTCACCGTCTTTAACTTTAGTCATTGATCGCAGAGGGACAAGACCCTATTTCGTCAAAATAAAAAGGGCCTGACTTGTCGCCGCCTACGCATTTCCGCAAGATTTATCAATTCGGGCCGTGCTACCGTGACGTCGGTTCCTGCCCGGACACGCCGATGACCGTCGAAACGCAACCCGATCCGCCCGCCTGGATCCGCTACGCGGCCAGCGTGGCGCGCGTCCACGAGTACATCCGCGCGCACCTCGACGGCCCGCTCGACCTGAACCGGCTCGCCGAAGTCGCATGCCTGTCGCCGTATCACTGGCAGCGCGTCTATCGCGCGCTGTACGGCAAATCGATCGTGCTGACGGTACGGCGGATGCGGATCGTGCGCGCGTCCGAGGATCTCGTGTGCACGGCGCGGCCGATCGACGAGATCGCACGGCGCGCGGGCTACGGTTCGACGCACGCGTTCGCGCGGGCATTTCGCGACGCATACGGCGTGCCGCCCGTGCAGCACCGGCGCACGGGCAGCCACCGGCCCATCTATCCGCTACAACGAGGAGAAGAAGACATGTTCAAGCATGAAGTCGAGATCCGGCGATTGCCGGAGTTGCATGGCTATGCCGTGGCGCACACCGGGCCGTACCTGAAGGTCAGCGACGCATTCATGCGAATCGGCGCGTGGGTCATGCAACAAGGGCTGATCGGCCCGGGCGCGAAGATGATCGGCATCTACTACGACGATCCGGACACGACGCCCGAAGCGCAGTTGCGCGCGAAAGCCTGCTTCATGCCGGCCGACGGCGCGCCGGACGTCGAGCCCGCGCCGCCGGTGGAGCGCGCGACGGTGGCGGGCGGCGAATACGCGGTGCTGCTGCATACGGGGCCGTATGCGGACCTGAAGGCGGCCTACCAGTGGCTCTACGGCGACTGGCTGCGTCACTCGGGCCGCGAAGCCGCCAACGCGCCGCCGTTCGAGCTGTATCTCAATTCGCCGATGGATACCGCGCCAGCCGATCTGCGCACCGAGCTCTACCTGCCGCTGCGCTGATCGACGGGCCGTATGCCGGCCCTGAAACGAAGCGCGCCGGCCGGCGTTCCCACGCCGCCGGCGCGAATGCGCGGACAAACTGACTTACGCAGCCTGCGTCCCGCACCCGGGGCAAAACCGCGCATCGTCCGCCAGCGCCGAGTGGCAGCGGCTGCAGGACTTGCCGCGTTGCGCGGCACCGCACTGCGCGCAGAAGCGCGCATCGGTCGCATTGAGCGCGCCGCAACCCGCACAGGCGAGCTGGCTCAGCGGCACGTTGCCGCCCTGCCCGCTTCGACTGTCGGCCGGCGCCTGCCAGCCCCAGCCGTGGCGATCGCGGCCGCGCGCATCGTGGCTGCCATGCCCGTCCTGACGCTGCGCGCCGTGATGCCCGCCACCGTGGCCGCTGTTGCCGTGCCCGCCGCCATGACCACCGCCGTGGCCGCCCAGGATTCGTTTCAGAAAGCTCATCGCCTGCTCCTCAACGCTTGGCCTGCGCGCCGCCGAACGCCCCCGAGGACGACAGCAGCCGCAAACCGTTGGCCACGACGATCAGGCTTGCGCCCGCGTCCGCGAAGACCGCCATCCACATCGTGCCGAGCCCCGCGACCGTGAGGCCGAGGAACACGATCTTCACGCCGAGCGCGAAGCCGATGTTCTGCACCAGTACGCGATGCGTCGCGCGCGACAGCCGCACGAACGCGGGAATCTTGCGCAGGTCGTCGTCCATCAACGCGACGTCGGCCGTCTCGATCGCCGTGTCGGTGCCCATCGCGCCCATCGCGAAGCCGATGTCGGCGCGCGCGAGCGCCGGCGCATCGTTGATGCCGTCGCCGACCATCCCGACCGCGCCCGCGCCGCCGGCCGCCAGTTCCTCGACCGCCGCGAGCTTGTCTTCCGGCAACTGGTTGCCGCGCGCGTCGTCGATGCCGGCCTGCTGCGCGATCGCCTGCGCGGTATGCGGGTTGTCGCCCGTCAGCATCGCGGTGCGAATGCCGAGCGCGTGCAGATCGGCGATCGCTTCACGGCTCGTGTCCTTGATCGTGTCGGCCACCGCGAAGATGCCAAGCACGCGCGCTTCGTCGACCAGCACGACGACGCTCTTGCCCTGCCGCTCGAGCGCATCGAGCGTCGCTTCGAGGGCCTTCGAGCAGCGCTCGAGTTCCTCGACGAGGCGATGGTTGCCGAGCCAGTAGCGCGTGCCGTCGATCGTGCCGCGCACGCCGCGCCCGACGATCGCTTCGAAGTCCTGTACATCGGCGAAGGCCGTCGTGCCGGCGTCGCGCGCGGCAGTTGCGATCGCCTGCGACACCGGGTGATCGGAACGCGCCGCAAGGCTCGCACCGAGGTGCCGTACACGTGCCGCATCCGCGTCGGTCGCATGCAGGTCGAAGTCGGTCTGCACCGGCTTGCCATGCGTGATCGTGCCGGTCTTGTCGAGCGCGAGCCACGCGAGCTTGCGCCCTTCTTCCAGGTACACGCCGCCCTTCACGAGAATCCCGCGCCGCGCCGCGGCCGCGAGCCCCGACACGATCGTCACCGGCGTCGAGATCACCAGTGCGCACGGGCATGCGATCACGAGCAGCACCAGCGCGCGGTAGATCCAGTCGTGCCACGCACCGCCCATCACGAGCGGCGGCACGACCGCGACCAGCAGCGCGACCGCGAACACGATCGGCGTGTAGACGCGTGCGAACTGGTCGACGAAGCGTTGCGTCGGCGCCTTCGCACCTTGCGCTTCTTCAACTGCGTGGATGATCCGCGCCAGCGTCGAGTTGGCCGCGACGGCCGTCACGCGATATTCGAACGAACCCGATTCGTTGATCGTGCCCGCGTACACGGCGTCGCCGGTCGTCTTTTCGACGGGCAGGCTCTCGCCGGTGATCGGCGCCTGGTTCACCGTCGAGCGGCCCGCGACGACTTCACCGTCCAGCCCGATTCGCTCGCCCGGCTTCACGCGTACGACTGCGCCGAGCGCCACCTGCGCGGCCTCGATCGTGCGCCACGACCCGTCGGCGTCCTGCACGGTCGCGGTGTCCGGCGCGAGCTGCATCAGGCC
>NZ_JAAGPM010000206.1:0-235 GCF_017104865.1 Burkholderia sp. Ac-20349 | reverse complement strand
TAAGAGTGATGACGGTCAACGAGTGTTGCGTGTAGAGAAGCAGCGAGTATAGGTGTCCGTTTTATGACATGTCTGAATCAATGGACATGGCTAAATGTATGTGGTTGTGCATGTGGTCGTGAGTGAGCGATGCGTGTCACGTAAGCCAGTTGACATTGTTAGTCAGGAACAACTTATGGTGTAATGCTTTGAACTGTCACTCAGAGATAAGTAGTTTTTTTTTTTTTTTTTTTTA
>NZ_JAAGPM010000205.1:0-9905 GCF_017104865.1 Burkholderia sp. Ac-20349 | reverse complement strand
CGGCGATCGCCGCCGCGCTCGACGCGGCCGTGCGCGCGTCGGGCCTGCGTTCGCACGCGGTCGTGCTCGACGAAATGCCCGCGTCATTCGCGGCGGGGCTCACCGTGATCAACGCGGAAACGTCGCGCGCGTTCGGCCATCTGGTCGCGACCGGCCAGCTCGGCGCCGATCTCGATGCGCGCTTGCGCACGGCCGCCACGACGACACCTGCCGCCCTCGCGGAAGCCGAAGCCGTCCGCGCACGCTTCACCGCGCAGGTCGACGCCGCGCTCGAACACGCGGACGTGCTCGTGCTGCCGACGCTGCCCGCGCTGCCGATCACGCTGCAGCAGGCACGCGACGGCGTATCGGTGATCGCGATGTCGTCGCTGATCCGGCCGTTCAACCTGAGCGGCCATCCGGCGCTCAGCCTGCCGCTGCCGCTGGCCGGTTCGCCGCTGAACGCTGGCCTGCAGATCGTCGGGCGCAAGGGCGCGGACGAACAGGTCTGCGCGATCGCGGCACACTTCGAAGCGGCACTCGCCGCATGAACCACGATGCGGGCGCGGCGGCACGCTGCACGCGCCCGCGAACCAGGGATACACGCACCATGTCAGACCGAGTCGTCCTCGTCACCGGCGCCGCGCGCGGGCTCGGCGCCGTCATCGCCGAACGCTTTCATGCGGCCGGCTACCGCGTCGCGCTGGCCGATATCGCCGCCGACGCCATTCAGGCGCATGCACGCGAACTCGACCCGAGCGGCGAACGCGCGATCGCGCTGCCGCTCGACGTCACGTCGAAACGCGATTTCGAAGCCGCGCGCGATGCGCTCGTCGCGCGCTGGGGCACGATCGACGTGCTGGTGAACAACGCGGGCGCATCGAAGGTCGTGCCCGCGATGGAGATCACGGCCGAGCAGTTCGACCAGGTGATCGACGTGAACCTGCGCAGCGTGCTGTTCGGCTGCCAGGTGTTCGGCCAGTTCTTCGCGACGCGCGGCGCGGGCCGTATCGTCAACATCGCGTCGCTCGCCGGGCAGAACGGCGGCTCGGCGACGGGCGCGCACTACGCGGCCGCGAAAGGCGGCACGCTGACGCTGACCAAGGTGTTCGCGCGCGATCTCGCCGCACAGGGCGTGACCGTCAACGCGATCTCGCCGGGCCCGCTCGATCTGCCGATCGTCCATGAAAGCGTCGCGCCGGAGAAACTGCGCCAGGTGCTCGCGAGCCTGCCGGGCGGCAAGCTCGGCTCGGCCGGTTTCGTTGCGGATGCGGCCGTGCTGCTCGCGTCGGGCGACGCGCATTTCGCGAACGGCGCGTGCTGGGACATCAACGGCGGGTTGTACATGCGCTGAGCGTCGAGCGTTGCGTGCGGCGCTTCGCGGAAGCGCCGGCGAGGCCCTATCGCGACGACTCGCCGTCGTCGCCCCACACGACCATCACGTCGCGCACGAGCGCGGCGATCGACGTCGCGCCGAGCTTCTCCTTGATGCTCGCGCGATGCACGTCGACGGTCTTCACGCTGATCGACAGATCCGACGCGATCTGCTTGCTGCCCTTGCCGTCCACCACGCCGCGCAGCACTTCCTTCTCGCGCGCGGTCAGCGCATCGAGCCGCTGGCGCAGCTCGCGGTGGCGCTGGCTGACCGCATGCCGTTGCTGCGCGAGCCGCAGCGCGCGTTGCACGCGCTCGAGCATCTGTTGCGAGTTGTACGGTTTCTCGACGAAATCGATCGCGCCGTTCTGCAGCGCGCGCACGGACATCGGAATATCGCCGTGCCCGCTGACGAAGATCACCGGCAGCGTCGCGCCGCGCGCGTTCAGTTCGGCCTGCACGTCGAAGCCGCTCTTCTCCGGCATCCGGACGTCGAGCACCAGGCACGCCGGCAGGTTCACGTCGAAGCGCGCGAGAAAATCGGTGGCGTTCGCGAATCCCTCGGACGCGATGCCGACCGATTCGAGCAGCCACGCGAGCGACGTCCGCATGCCGTTGTCGTCGTCGACGATGTATACGATCGGTGCGGGTGACGTCATCGCGGGTGTCTCACTGAATATCGGTATGGGTATCGCACGCGCCGCATACGGGGCCGGGTTCCGGCTCGTCGCGCGCGTCGTTCGCTGGGGGTGTGCGGCACATCATAACGAGCCGAAAACCCGCTGAAAACCCCTTCACGGGCCGCACGGACGTGCAATCTCGATTTTTTTCGCGCGCCGCGCCGCGCATCTAGGTAGAACCTTTAGACGCGTTGGCGAGAACGCCATCTCCATCGTCAATCGTGCGAATGGTCGCGGGCATTTTCGCGACGTACGCTTGGGTCATCGTCGGCGATCCGGCGCTGCACCGGCAGCGCCGCACGACCGCCGCTTTCGTCCACTCAGGAGCGCCCATGTCTTCCACGACCGATATCCAGCGACCGGCTCGCGTCGAACCGACCGACGCGCAGAAGGCCTTCCGCCAGGCGATGGCCCACCTCGGCGCGGCCGTCAACGTGATCACCACCGCCGGGCCGCACGGCCGCTGCGGGATCACCGCGAGCGCCGTCTGTTCCGTCACCGACACGCCGCCGACGCTGCTCGTGTGCCTCAACCGGTCGAGCGCGATGCGTGCAACGTTCGAACGCAACCGCCACGTCTGCATCAACGTGCTGCCCGCCGAACACGAGCAACTCGCGCGGCATTTCGCGGGGCTCACCGACCTGTCGATGGAACGGCGCTTCGATCTGCCTGTGTGGGATCGCGGCGAGCAGGACGTGCCCGTGCTGCGCGACGCGCTCGCGAGCCTGCAGGGCACGATCGCCGACATGAAGGAAGTCGGCTCGCATTCGGTGATGTTCATCGAAGCGACGTCGATCCGCGTACGCGACGACGGCGACAGCCTGATCTACTTCAGCCGTGCGTTTCATCGCGTGTCGCGCACGGCCTGCGTGCGGTGAATGGCGCGTGTCGCGCGTGACTACGCGGCGGCCCGCAACGCGCGCTGCCCGGCCGCAAGCGCGGCGCCCGCGAACAGCGTCAGCGCGGAATACACGAGCCCGCGCGCGAGTCCCGCGCTGTCCGACACCCAGCCGATCGCGACCGGCCCGGCGATCTGCCCGAACGCAAAGACCGTCGTGAACGCGCTGATCCCTTTCGCCCAGCCGTCGGGCGGCAGGTTGTGACGCACGAAGGCCGTCGTCGACGCGACGGCCGACAGGAACGTCGCGCCGAACAGCACGCCCGACGCGAACGCGGCTACCGGATGCACGAACATCGCCGGCATCAGCGTCGCAATGCCGAGCAGCGCGTTGAGCACCGCGAGCGCCTGGCCGCCACGCATCCGGTCGAGCAGGCCCGACCACAGCCGCGCCGACACGACGGTCGCGACGCCGAGCATCACGTAGAACGCGGCGACCACCGTGCCGCTCATCCCCGCGCCGCGCAGCAGCGCGACGATGAACGTCATGTAGCCGATGTAGCCTACGCCGAACAGGCCGTAGCCGGCCAGCGCGAGTGCGAAGCGCACGGGGCTCGCGGTCGCGGCCGGCACCGCGCCATCACGCGGCGCGGTCGGTGCCGCGTGCACGTGCTCGATACGGCGTGCAGCCGACACGGCCACCGCAGAAAACAGCACGCACGCGCACGCGAGCGCGAACCACGCGGGCTGCCAGCCATGGACACCCTGCGTCAGCGTGGCCGGCACGAGCAGCGACGATGCGACGATGCCCCATCCCGTGCCGCCGTAGTAGAGCCCGAGCAGCAGCCCCGCATCGCGCGGCGACGCCGACGCGAGCCGCGCGGCCAGCACGCCGCCGCTGATGAAGATCAGTGCGCTGCCGACGCCGGTCGCGAGCCGCTGCACGAGCAGCGCATGCATGCCGGACGTGACCCCGCACGCGGCCATCAGCAACGCGGTCAGCACGCATCCGGCCGCCAGCAGCGAGCCTGCTCGCCAGCGCCGCGACAGCAACGGAAACGCGAGTGCACCGACCAGGTAGCCGGCCGCGTTCGCGGTGTTCAGCGCGCCGGCCTGCGCGAACGTCCAGCCGAGATCGGCCTTCATCGGCGGCAGCAGCAGCGCGTACGAAAAGCGCGCGAGGCCGAGCGCGATCGCGCTGCCGAGCGACAGGCCGATCGCGAGCCGCCACGCGGCCATGCGATCGGGGTCACGGTCGGGGCCGGTCGCGCCGCCGTCCCGCCGCGGCGGGACGGCATGCTCCGGTGGCGGCGCTACGCGCATCGGGTCGTCTCCATCGTTGTTCGTGTGGCGGCTGTCGGGTAGACAGCACGTTCGCCGTCTGACGAAACCGCGGCGTGCTCAGGCTTCAGTGGCCCCCGTGTCGCCGAGCCACTTATACATCACGAGGCAGTCGACGAAGCCGAGCCGCGCGTGACGGTACGCACGCGGCAGGCGGCCGACGATGTCGAATCCCAGCTTCTGCCACAGCGCGACCGCCACCTCGTTCGTCGACACCACCGAATTGAACTGCATCGCGAGGAAGCCGCGCTCGCGCGCGACCTGCTGCGAGTGCTCGCACATCAGGCGCGCCACGCCACGGCCCCGCGCGGCCTCGCTCACCATGTAGCCGCAATTGCACACGTGGTTGCCGGGGCCGGCCGCATTCGCCTTCAGGTAGTACGAGCCAAGCACCACGCCGTCCTCTTCGGCGATCCACGTGCAGAGCGGCGCGTCGAGCCACAGCGCGCGCGCCGCCTCGGGTGTCGGCTCCGGATCGAATGCATAGGTTTCCTGAGCAGCGACGATGGCGCGGTAGCTCGGCCAGAAGCGCGGGAAATCGTCGTGGGTCATCGGGCGAATCGTGATCATGCAGTGTCTCTCGTGATTGGAATGTCGGCAGGAACGCCAGCGATCGTACCGTGATTCACGGATGGCCGCTGTCCCGTTGCGCCGCGCTGCGATACGCGCCCGGCGGCACGCCGTACCAGCGCTTGAATGCCTGCGAGAAACTCGACAGGTCGCTGAAGCCGAGCCGCTCGGCCACCTCCGCGAGCGACAGGCGCGCATCGCCCAGCAGCGTCTCTGCCATCGCGCCGCGCGCCTGCGCGAGCAGCGCCCGGAACGTCGTGCCCTCCTCCTGCAGCCGGCGCTTGAGCGTGCGCGGGCTCGTGTTCATCAGCCGTGCCATGTCCTCGAGCGAGAACGGCGCGGAGCCGGGCGTCGCGGTCAGGTACTGGCGCACCATCTCCGACGTGCCCACGCGCGCGCGTCGCGCGTCGAGCAGCTGGCCGCACATCTGCTCGCACATCGACACCGTCAGCGGATTCGCATGCGGCAGCAGCCGGTCGAGAAACACGCGGTCGAAGGCGAGACTGTTCGCGCGCGCCGAGAAAGCGGGTTCAACGCCGGCGATGCGCGGCACCGGCGCGGACGGCACGCGCGTCGCCTGCACCGTGAAGCGCGACAACGCGAAAGCGTCGCCGCCGATTTCCTGCAGCAGCACGGCCGCCGCCGTCATGTCGCGCTCGACGAGGAACCGGCTCAGTGCGCCATCGAGTTCCGGCGCGCCGAAATTGAGCACGCACGTCCCGTCTTCCTCGCGGTACGTGATGACGGTGAACGCATAGGTGAGCGGCAGGAAGCGCATCGCCAGCGCGAGCGCGTCGCGCGCGCTCGCGCTGGCGATCAGCCCGTAGCCCCACACGCCGTAGGCGGAGAAATGGTAGCGCTGGCCTACCTCGAACCCGAGGCCCTGCGCGCGCCCGAGCGCGCGCAGCAGGTTGCCGGTCAGCCGCAGCTCCTGCGCCGCCGTCACCTCGACCTTCGGATCGTCGAGCTGCGCGTCCGCGAGCCCGGTGCCGGCCAGCAGCGTCGTGTGCGGCACACCGCGTTCGTCGCCGAAATCGACCAGCAGCCGGGCGCTGGCCGGACTCCGGGTGAAATCCCAGAAGCTCATGCGGAGAAACCCTCGAAGCGCCAATTTGGCCCAAATACTAAAACAATTGTCCCGAAGCAGCATTGGTGTTTTCCCATGCGGCCAGCACCATCGGCGTCATCCAGTCGTCATCCGAACGACCCCATCGCCCTCCGGAGGAGACACCATGCGACAACGTCGCCCGACCGATCCCGCAGCCCGCTTCGCACGCCAGCGCGCCGCGTTCGCCCGCGATCCCGCCCCGCCGCTCGCGATCCGCCCGCCACGCCCCGCCCGCCGGTGCGCGCCGCCGTGCCCCGCCTGATCCATCGCCCCTCGGAGAACGATTCCATGAGCAAGACTTTCGACTACATCGTCGTCGGCGGCGGTTCGGGCGGCTGCGTCGTCGCCGGGCGGCTGACCGAAGACCCGGCCGTGACCGTCTGCGTGCTCGAGGCCGGCGGCCGCGGCGACGGCACGCTCGTCAACGTGCCGACCGGCGCGGTCGCGATGATGCCGACCCGCATCAACAACTGGGCCTTCGACACGGTGCCGCAGCCGGGCCTCGGCGGGCGCATCGGCTATCAGCCGCGCGGCAAGATGCTCGGCGGTTCGTCGGGCATCAATGCGATGGTCTATATCCGCGGCCATCGCGTCGACTACGATGGCTGGGCCGGGCTCGGCAACGAAGGCTGGGGCTACGACGACGTGCTGCCGTACTTCCGCCTGAGCGAGCACAACGAGCGCTTCGACGACGCGTGGCACGGCCGCGACGGCCCGCTGTGGGTGAGCGACCTGCGCACCGGCAACCCGTTCCATGCGCGCTACCTGGAAGCCGCGCAGCAGGCCGGCCTGCCGCTCACCGACGATTTCAACGGCGCGCAGCAGGAAGGCATCGGTCTCTACCAGGTCACGCAGAAGCACGGCGAACGGTGGAGCGCGGCGCGCGCGTACCTGCTGCCGCACGTCGGCCGCCGCGACAACCTGACGGTCGAGACGCACGCGCAGGTGCTGCGCATCCTGTTCGACGGCACGCGCGCGATCGGCGTCGAAGTACGGCAGCATGGCGAGGTCCGCACGCTGCGCGCACGGCGGGAAGTCGTGCTCGCGGCCGGCGCGCTGCAGACGCCGCAGCTGCTGATGCTGTCGGGCGTCGGCCCGGGCCGCGAACTCCAGCAGCACGGCATCGCCGTGCACGCCGACCTGCCCGGCGTCGGCCGCAACCTGCAGGATCATCCGGATTTCATCTTCGGCTATCGCACCCGCAGCGTCGACACGATGGGCGTGTCCGCGCGCGGCGGCCTGCGCATGCTGCGCGAGCTTGCGCGTTTTCGCCGCGAACGGCGCGGGATGCTGACGTCGAATTTCGCGGAAGGCGGCGGCTTCCTGAAGACCCGCGCCGAGCTCGATGCACCGGACATCCAGCTGCACTTCGTCGTCGCGCTCGTCGACGATCACGCGCGCAAGCTGCATGCCGGCCACGGGCTGTCATGCCACGTGTGCCTGCTGCGGCCGCGCAGCCGCGGCTCGGTCACGCTCAACGGCACCGATCCGCTCGCGACGCCGCGCATCGACCCCGCGTTCTTCGACGATCCGCGCGACCTCGACGACATGGTCGCGGGCTTCCGCCTCACGCGCCGGCTGATGGAAGCGCCGGCGCTTGCCGGCTGGACCACGCAGGACCTGTTCACCGCGAACGCCCACACCGACGATGAAATCCGCGACGTGCTGCGGCGGCGCACCGACACCGTGTATCACCCGGTCGGCACGTGCCGGATGGGGCACGACGCGCTCGCCGTCGTCGATCCGCAACTGCGCGTGCGTGGCCTGCAGGGGCTGCGCATCGTCGATGCATCGATCATGCCGACGCTCATCGGCGGCAACACCAACGCACCGACGATCATGATCGCCGAGAAGGCCGTCGACCTGATTCGCGGCACGTGCCGCACGCCCGCTCGGCCGCAGGGCGAAACCGTCAGCATAACGACGAATCCTGACCCCGTTCCTGCATCGCGCAGCGTGCACGATGCCGTCCAGCCAGAGGAAACCCACCATGTCGTCGCGTGACGCAACCCGCCTGACCGAATCCGCCGCACCGCTCGCGGCGATCATCATCGGCGCCGGCTTCGCCGGCATCGGCATGGCGATCGCGCTGCAACGCGCCGGCATCCACGATTTCGTGATCGTCGAACGCTCGCACGACGTCGGCGGCGTGTGGCGCGACAACAGCTACCCGGGCGCCGCCTGCGACGTGCCCTCGCACCTGTACTCGTTCTCGTTCGAACCCAATCCGGCGTGGTCGCGCGTGTTCGCGCCGCAGCCCGAAATCCATGCGTACCTGCAGCATTGCGCGCGCAAGTACGGCCTCGCGCGCTACCTGCGCTTCGGCGCCGAAGTCCAGCAAGCACGCTACGACGAAGCCGCCGCGCTGTGGCGCGTCACGCTCGCCGACGGCACGACGCTGAGCGCCGCCGTGCTCGTCAGCGGCACCGGCCAGTTGAGCCGCCCCGCGATGCCCGACCTGCCCGGCATCGACACGTTCCGCGGCCGCGCCTTCCACTCCGCGCACTGGGATCACGACTATTCGCTTACGGCCAAGCGCGTCGCGGTGGTCGGCACCGGCGCGTCGGCGATCCAGTTCGTCCCCGCGATCGCCGGCGACGTGCAGCGCCTGGTCGTGTTCCAGCGTTCGCCGGCCTACGTGATGCCGCGCCCCGACCGCGCGTACCGCCCGTGGGAGAAGGCGTTGTTTCGCCGGCTGCCGTGGGCAATGAAGCTGCATCGCGCGTCGATCTACCTGCGCTACGAATCGCGTGCGATCGCGTTCACGCGCCTGCACAAGATCATGAAGGTCGCGGTCGGCCGGCCGTTCCACAAGCTGCTCGCGCGCGACGTGCCGGACCCGGTGCTGCGTGCGCGGCTCACGCCCGACTATCCGATCGGCTGCAAGCGCATCCTGCTGTCGAGCGACTACCTGGCCGCGATGAGCCGCGACAACGTCGAGCTCGTCACGCAGCGGATCCGGCGCGTCACGGCGGACGGCATCGAGACCGTCGACGGCGTGCACCATCCGGTCGACGCGATCGTCTACGGCACGGGGTTCGCGGCGACCGAGTTCCTGTCGCCGATGCGCATCACGGGCCGCGACGGGCTCGACCTGAACGACGCATGGCGGCGCGGCGCGCAGGCGTATCTCGGGCTCACCGTGCCCGGTTTTCCGAACTTCTTCATGCTGTACGGCCCGAACACCAACCTCGGCCACAACTCGATCGTCTACATGCTCGAAAGCCAGATCGCGCACGTGATGCGCTGCCTGCGCACGATGCAGCGCGACGGCGCGCGCGAAATCGACGTCGACACGCGCCGCTACCGGCGCTTCAACGTGCATGTGCAGCAGCGGCTCGAAGGATCGGTGTGGAACAGCTGCAAGAGCTGGTACGTCGATGCGTCGGGACACAACAGCACGAACTGGCCGGGCTTCACGCTGACCTACCGGTGGATCACCCGCTTCACCGGGATGGCCGCCTACCGCTTCACGCATCCGCTGCCCGAATCGGTCGCACCGACGCGCGACGTCGTGGTCGCGCCGCCCGCCGGACGGCTGGAGGCCCTCGCCGCCGCATCGCTGCGCGGCTTCCTGCGCATCGCGTTCCGGCCGCTGATCGGGCCGCCGTTCGGCGCGCGCATGCAGCGCCGCGTCGTCGCGCTGCTGTCGCCGCTGATGCCGGGCACGGGCGGCACGCTGCGCTACCGTACGTCCGCGCATCGCGTGCCGGTCGAAGTCGTTGCGCCGAAGCGCGGCGACACGGGCGGCGCGATCCTCTATCTGCACGGCGGCGCATTCTGTCTCGGCGGGCCGCATACGCATCGCGGCGTGACGACGCGGCTCGCGCACGATGCCGGCCTGCCGGTGTGGGTGCCCGACTACCGGCTGGCCCCCGAGCATCCGAGCCCGGCCGCGCTCGACGATGCGCTGGCCGTCTATGACGCGATGCGCGCGCAAGGCCATGCGCCGCACCGGATCGTGATCGCGGGCGATTCGGCCGGCGGCGCGCTGGCGCTGGCACTGGCCATCGCG
>NZ_JAAGPM010000204.1:0-10521 GCF_017104865.1 Burkholderia sp. Ac-20349 | reverse complement strand
CGGCACTGGCCGCACGGCGTGCGGCCGCGCGCGCTTCGGCGGCCTCGCGTTCGCGGCGCTGGCGCGCAAGCCGCAGGTCATGGTGCGCGCGGGCGGCGTCGGCCTGTTCCTGCGACCACGCGTCCCAGCCGGTGCGATCGCCGGTCACCGGCAGCATCGCGATGCAGTCGACCGGGCAGGGGGGCACGCACAGGTCGCAGCCGGTGCACAGCGACTCGATGATCGTGTGCATCTGCTTCGGCGCGCCGACGATCGCGTCGACCGGGCACGCCTGCATGCACAGCGTGCAGCCGATGCACAGGCTTTCGTCGATGAAGGCGACCGCGCGCGGATGCTCGCTGCCGTTGACGGGGTTCAGCGGAATCACGGGTTTGCCGAGCAGGTTCGACAGGCGCGCGATGCCCTCGGCGCCGCCGGGCGGGCACTGGTTGTAGTTCGCGTCGCCGGCGGCGATTGCCTCGGCGTACGGGCGGCAGCCGTTATAGCCGCACTTCGTGCATTGCGTCTGGGGAAGCAGATCTTCGATGCGATCTGCGAGTGTTTTGGAGTCGGTCACGGTGACAACGGGCGCAGCGGCGCCGAATGGCTCTCGGCCACGTCGGGCGCGGCCGGAAAGGTTTGCCAAAGCTCGATTATCGCCGATTTCCCGCATTGCGCTGGACGCCGTCTGTGCGCATAATCGAACCGCTTTTTTGCAGGGGCTCAGCAGGAGGGCGGCCGCCCACGGCGCGCCCGTTCCAGGGCGGCCGGCGCCGAGGCGGTGGGGGTGCCGGTCCGGATCACGCGGCTCACATAGCAAAACGCCACATGAATCAGCCAAAAATCAAAAGAGATCCTGAAGGTACGCGCCGCCGCATCCTGATGGCGGCAGCCGAAGAGTTCGCGAGTGGAGGGCTGTTCGGCGCACGCGTCGACCAGATCGCGCGCCGGGCCGAAACCAACGAGCGCATGCTCTATTACTACTTCGGCAGCAAGGAGCAGCTGTTCACGGCCGTGCTCGAACACGCGTTCTCGGCGCTGACCGAGGCCGAGCGCGAGCTCGATCTCGATGGCGTCGCGCCGGTCGAAGCCGTCACGCGGCTCGCGCATTTCGTTTGGGACTACTACCGCGACCATCCGGAGCTGCTCAGGCTCATCAACAACGAGAACCTGCACGAAGCGCGCTACCTGCACAAGTCGACGCGGATCCGCGAGATGATGTCGCCGATCGTCGCGAAGCTCGGCAACGTGCTGACGCGTGGCCAGAAGGCCGGGCTGTTCCGGACCGACGTCGATCCGCTGCGCTTCTACGTGACGCTGTCGGGGCTCGGCTACTACATCGTGTCGAACCGCTTCACGCTCGCCGCGACGCTCGGCCGCGACTTCACCGACACCGACGAGCGCGCCGAGATGGTCCGGATGAATACCGAGGTGCTGCTCGCGTATCTGCTGCGGCGCTGATGCGCTGGCCGAGCCGTAGCGGCCGCCGGATGTAAAAACGCCGCCGTGCGCAGGCAACGGCGGCGTTTTTTCGTCGGAACGCGGTGCGTCAGGCGGCCTTGCGCGTGCGCACGGTCTTGGCGCGCGGGCTGCCGGCGGCAGCGCGTTTCGCGGCCGGTGCGGCCTTGGCGGGAACCGGTGCGGCGGCCTTGGCCGGCGCCTTCGCGCGCGTGCGCTTCGCCGCGGTGGCGCGCGTCGTTTCGGCCGGCGCGTCGCCGGCCGGCACGGCCGAGAGCGTCGTGGCTGCCGGTGCCTCCGGGACATCCTTCGTCGCGCCGTGCTTCGGCTCCGGCGCATGCTCGCGGATGAAGTCGCGCAGTTGCGGATAGATGATCGTGCGCCAGCGGCGGCCCGAGAAAATCCCGTAGTGGCCGCACTTCTCGGCGGTCAGGCTGCGGCGATCATCCTGCGGGATGCCCGTGCACAGTTCGTGCGCGACGTGCGTCTGGCCGCTGCCGGAGATGTCGTCGAGTTCGCCCTCGATCGTCATCAGCGCGGTGCGCTTGATGTCCTGCGGACGTACGCGCTCGCCTTCGACATCCCACGTGCCTTCGGCCAGCCGGAATTCCTGGAACACGACGCGGATCGTCTCGAGGTAATACTCGGCGGCCATGTCGAGCACCGCGTTGTATTCGTCGTAGAAGCGGCGGTGCGCTTCGGCGTCGTCCTCGTCGCCGCGCAGCAGGCTCTGGTAGAAATCCCAGTGCGATTGCGCGTGCCGCTCCGGGTTCATCGCGACGAAGCCCGTGTGCTGCAGGAAGCCCGGATACACCTGGCGGCCTTCACCCGGATAGTTCGCCGGCACCGTGTGGATCACGTTGTTCTCGAACCACGCGGTCGAGTGCTGCGTCGCGAGCGAGTTCACCGACGTCGGGCTGCGGCGCGCGTCGATCGGGCCGCCCATCATCGTCATCGTGAGCGGCGTGTCCTCGCCGCGGCTCGCCATCAGCGAGATCGCCGCGAGCACCGGCACCGTCGGCTGGCACACCGAGATCACGTGCAGGTTGCGCGCGCCGATGTGACGGATGAATTCCTGGATGTACGCGATGTAGTCGTGCAGGTGGAACGGGCCGGTCTCGACCGGCACCATCCGCGCGTCGATCCAGTCGGTGATGTAGACCTTGTGATCCTGCAGCAGCGTGCGCACGGTGTCGCGCAGCAGCGTCGAGTGGTGGCCCGACAGCGGCGCGCAGACCAGCACGACCGGCTCGTCCTTCAGCTGCGTGACGGCATCGGCGTCGTCCGAATAGCGCTTGAAGCGCAGCAGCCGGCAGAACGGCTTCTCGACGATCGTCTGCTCGACGATCGGGATGTTGTGGCCGTCCTTGACGATCTGATGAATGTTGAATTCGGGCTTCTCGTAATCCTTGCCGAGCCGGTACATCAGTTCGTACGCGGCGGCCATCCGCGTCGCGCCGGGCATCAGCGAGAACGGGCTGGACGGATTGGCGAACGACTTGGACGCGGCCTGGGCCCAGGCCGTCAGCGGGCTCAGCATGGCGCGCTGGAATTCGTGCAGTTGGTAAAGCATGCAGACTACTCCCGCGTGGGGGACGGTGCGCAAGGGCGGCGTGGGGCGTCGCGGCGTGCCGTGTGGGTCAGCGGCCGGCCATGTTGCACTGCGGCCGGACAATCGCGTCGATCATATCGGACAACGATGGGTGGTGCAATGCAACATTTCCCCGATTTTTCATCAAAGTTTTGCGATTTGACGTTCTCTGACCAAGCCGCCCGCGCCCCCGTTCAGCGCCCCGTGGCGACGGCCGGCGCGGGCTGGCCGGCTGCGCGTGCCATTGCATCTTCGTGGTGCATCAGGTTCATCGCGGTATGCACGAGCGCCACGTGGGAGAACGCCTGCGGGAAGTTGCCGACGAGCCGCCCGGCCACCGGGTCGTACTCCTCCGCGAGCAGCCCGAGGTCGTTCGACAGCGCGAGCAGCCGGCTGAACAGGCGGTGCGCGTCATCGATCCGGCCGAGCAGCGCATAGTTGTCGACCAGCCAGAAGCTGCAAGCGAGAAACGTGCCTTCGCCGGGCGGCAGGCCGTCGTCGTAGTCGGTCGTGCGGTAGCGCATCACGAGCCCGTCGTGCAGCAATTCGCGCTCGATCGCTTCGACCGTGCCGACGATGCGCGAATCTTCCGGCGGCAGGAAGCCGAGCAGCGGCATCAGCAGCACGCTCGCGTCGAGCTCGTCGCTGCCGTAGCTCTGCGCGAACGCCTGCTTGCCTTCGTGCCACGCGTTGTTGCATACGTCGGCGTGGATCTGCTCGCGCAGCGCGCGCCAGCGGTCGAGCGAGCCGGGCAGCCGGAACATTTCCGCCGACTTGATCGCGCGGTCGAACGCGACCCACGCCATCACCTTCGAGAACGTGAAATGGAGGCGGCCGCCGCGCGTTTCCCAGATGCCTTCGTCGGGTTCCTGCCAGATCTTCTCGAGATGGTCGAGCAGCGCGCACTGCACCGACCAGACCGTGTCGTCGGCCTGCAGGCCGCCCACCCGCGCGAGGTGCAGCGCCGCCATCACCTCGCCGAACACGTCGAGCTGGAGCTGGTTCGCGGCGCCGTTGCCGACCCGCACCGGCTTCGAGTCCTGATAGCCGGGCAGCCAGTCGAGTTCCATTTCCGGCAGCCGGCGTTCGCCGGCGATCCCGTACATGATCTGGATCTGCTCGGGCGAGCCGGCCATCACGCGGCCGAGCCACGTGCGCCACGCGCGCGCCTCGTCGTAGTAGCCGCCGCGCATCAGCGCGAGCAGCGTGATCGTCGCGTCGCGCAGCCAGCAGTAGCGGTAGTCCCAGTTGCGGTTGCCGCCGATCTTCTCGGGCAGCGACGTGGTCGGCGCGGCGACGATGCCGCCGGTCGGCTCGTACGCGAGCGCCTTCAGCGTGATCAGCGAGCGGCGCACGGCGGCCGCATAGCGGCCCTGCACCTGGCAGCGGCCCGACCATTCGAGCCAGTAGTTCTCGGTGCGCGCGAGCATCGACAGCGGGTCGCGCGCGGGCGGCAGCCGCAGGTGCGACGCCGCATAGCTGAGCGAGAACGGCACGCGCTCGTCGGCGCTCACCGTGAATTCCGCGAGCGTATGGAGGTTTTCGCCGGTGAGCGGCACCGGGGTGCGCAGCACGACGGTGTCGGGGCCCGCGATCGCCTTCATGCCGTCCTCGCGGGTCAACTGCGTGACCCACGGGATCGAGAAGCCGTAGTCGAAGCGCAACACGAGCTCCATGCGCATCTTCATCGTGCCGTGGCGGCCGACCACGATCCGCACCAGTTCGGACCAGCCGTTGCCGGGCGGCATGAAGTCGATCACGGTGACGGCACCGTCGGCGCTTTCGTAGTCGGTTTCGAGAATCAGCGTGTCGCCGCGATAGCGGCGCGTCGTGTGCGTGATCGCGGCGTCGGCGGCCGGCGCGAGCAGCCAGCGGCCGTGCTCGGGCGTGCCGAGAAGTGCCGCGAAGCAGGCGCCCGAATCGAAGCGGGGCCAGCACAGCCAGTCGACGGAGCCGTCTTTGGCGATCAGCGCGGCCGTGTGGCCGTCGCCGACGAGGGCGTAGTCTTCGATCAGGGCGGGCATGGGCAGGCGATCCTTGGGTATTCGAGTTCACAATGCGGACGGCGGTGGCCAGGGCTTCACGCCCTGGCACCGCGCCCCGTATACTCGGCCGGGCGGCGGAGCGCATGAACGGCCGGCGTTTCGTCCTATCTCAACACTTGAAGCGACTCGATGCAAGGAGGATTCAATGCCCAACCGTTTACGCGAGCGTGACGCACGCGCTTCGACACGAGGGTTCCCGCTTAGGCTCGCTCACTGGATGAAAGGTTTCGCGATCGTGCTCTCCTTGTCCGCGACCCACGCATTTGCGCAGCAATCACCCGCCCCGGCCGACGGCGTCTACAACCTGCTCGTCGGCACCTACACGGGCGGCGGCAGCGACGGGATCTATGTGTACCGCTTCGATACGAAATCCGGCAGCGTCGCGCCGGTGTCGTCGGCGAAGACCGTGAATCCGTCCTACCTGTTGCCGAGCCGCGACGGTCGCACCGTCTACGCGGTCAACGAACTGCCCGGCGACGACGGGCCGGCGACGCAGCGCGGCGGCGTCAGCGCATTCCGCTTCGACGCGAAGACCGGCGCGCTGAGCTTCATCGACCGCGTGTCGTCGGAAGGGAACGATCCTTGCTATCTCGCGCTCTCGCCGGACGGCAAGTACCTCGTGACCGCCAACTACTCGGTGGCGAAGGATCCGGGCGGCAGCTTCGCGGTGTTTCCGCTGCGCGACGACGGCGCGGTCGGCCAGGCCGTGCTGACCGTGCACCATGAAGGCACCGGGCCCGTGAAGGGCCGCCAGGACGGCGCGCACGTGCATTCGACGGTGTTTTCGCCGGATGGCCGTTACCTGTTCGTACAGGATCTCGGCGCGGACAAGATCTACGGCTACCGCTACACGGTGGACGGCAGCCGCGGGCTGATCAGCCCGACCGACACCCGCTACACGCCGGTGAAGGCGGGCTCGGGCCCGCGTCACATGGTGTTCAGCGCCGACGGCCGGTACGCGTACGTGACGAGCGAGCTCAACGCGTCGGTCGAGGTGTTCGGCTACCACGACGGCAAGCTGACGCCGGTCGAGACCGTGTCGATGACCGCGCCGGGCTTCAAGGGCAAGGTCGGCGGCGGCGCGATCCATCTGTCGCCGGACGGCCGCTTCCTGTACGTGAGCAACCGCGGCGACGCGAACGACCTCGTGATCTACGCGGTGAACCAGGCCGACGGCCGGTTGAAGCAGGTCGGCCGCCAGTCGAGCCTCGGCAAGACGCCGCGCGAGTTCCTGATCGATCCGACCGGCAAGTGGCTGATCGTCGGCAACCAGGACAGCGATACGTTCTACGTGTTCAGCCGCAATGTCGAAACGGGGCAGCTCGGCCCGAATCCGCAGAAGGTGGCGGTCGGCAAGCCGGTCGACTTCAAGCTGGTGCCGGTGCAGTAAATGAAAAAGGGCGCTGCCGATGCAGCGCCCTTCGTTTTTCAGGGGCCGCCGGTTTCCCGGTGCGCCCCGGTCGGTTGCCGGTGGCCGGCCGCCGCGCTCAGTCGGCCGCGGCCGGCACGAGCACCTCGCGGCTGCCGTTGATGCCCATCGGCGACACGAGCCCGGCCGCTTCCATCTGCTCGACGAGGCGGGCGGCGCGGTTGTAGCCGATGCGCAACTGCCGCTGCACCGACGAGATCGACGCGCGCCGCGTGCGCACGACGAACGCGACGGCTTCGTCGTACAGCGGATCGGCTTCCGCGTCCGGCGCTTCGCCGAACAGGTCCTGCGTTGCGCCGTCGGCGGCCGGGCCGTCGAGGATCCCTTCCTCGTACTGCGGCTCGCCGAACTGCTTCAGGTACTCGACGATCCGGTGCACTTCCTCGTCGGCGACGAACGCGCCGTGCACGCGCTGCGGATAACCGGTGCCCGGCGGCAGGAACAGCATGTCGCCCATCCCGAGCAGCGATTCGGCGCCCATCTGGTCGAGAATCGTGCGCGAGTCGATCTTCGACGACACCTGGAACGCGACGCGCGTCGGGATGTTCGCCTTGATCAGGCCGGTAATCACGTCGACCGACGGACGCTGCGTCGCGAGGATCAGGTGGATGCCGGCCGCGCGGGCCTTCTGCGCGAGGCGCGCGATCAGCTCTTCGATCTTCTTGCCGGCGACCATCATCAGGTCGGCCAGCTCGTCGATCACGACGACGATCAGCGGCAGCGTCGACAGCGGCTCGGGATCCTCGGGCGTCAGCGAGAACGGGTTGCCGATCTTCTTTTCCTTCGCTTCGGCGTCGCGGATCTTCTGGTTGAAGCCCGCGAGGTTGCGCACGCCGACAGCCGACATCAGCCGGTAGCGCTTCTCCATCTCGCCGACGCACCAGTTCAGCGCATTCGCCGCGAGCTTCATGTCGGTGACGACCGGCGCGAGCAGGTGCGGGATGCCTTCGTAGACCGACAGCTCCAGCATCTTCGGGTCGATCATGATCAGCCGCACGTCCTCGGGTGTCGCCTTGTACAGCAGCGACAGGATCATCGCGTTGATCGCGACCGACTTGCCCGAGCCCGTCGTGCCCGCGACCAGCATGTGCGGCGCCTTCGCGAGATCGGTGACGACCGGGTGGCCGGTGATGTCCTTGCCCATCGCGATCGTCAGCTGCGAGGCCGAGTGCTGGTACTGGCGCGATTCGAGGATTTCCGACAGGCGGATCATCTGGCGCTTCGCGTTCGGCAGTTCGAGGCCCATGCAGGTCTTGCCGGGAATCGTCTCGACGACGCGGATCGACGTGAGGCCGAGGCCGCGCGACAGGTCCTTCATCAGCCCGACGATCTGGCTGCCGCGCACGCCGAGCGCGGGTTCGATCTCGAAGCGCGTGATCACCGGGCCGGCCGACGCGCCGACCACCGTCACCGGCACCTTGAATTCCTGCAGGCGCTGTTCGATCACCTGCGCCGTCTGCGCGAGGTGCTCTTCCGTGATCGTTTCGATGTCGCCGGATGCGGGTTCGAGCAGGTCGAGCGTCGGCAGTTCGACGTTGAACGACGCGGGTGCGTGGAATTCGAACGCGTTCGGGCGCGGCTGGCGAACGGGGGTGTCGGGGGGCGGCGGCGATGCGGCTTCGATCGGCGCGGCCGGTTCGGTCGCCGCGGCGGTGGCGGCTTCGGCCGGCGGGGCAACGGGGATTGCCGGTGCGGACAGATTCGCGCCGGGGAGTGTCGCTGCGGGTTGCAGCGGTGCCACGGTCGATGCAGCTGCCGGTGTTGCGGCGACATTCGACACGGACCAGCTGGCCGGCGACGAGGCCGGGGCGGGTTGGGGGGCGAACGTCGTGGCTCCGATTGCTACGGGTGCGGAAGCGATCGACGGAGCTGGTGTCGCGGCGGTTGCGCTGAACGACATCAGCGAGCCGCCCGGCGTGACGGGCGAGCCCGAGATCGGTTGCGCCGGAGTGGCCGCGGCCGTGGCGATCGGTGCGACTGCGACTGCGGACGGTGCGGTCATGTCGGAAGCGGCCGGCGGCACGGGCAGGCTTGCGGCGGGCTGCGGTGCGACTGCGCCGGAGGGGCTAAATGTGCCGAATGTCGTACCCGTCGACGAGGTTGCCGGGCTGACCGGAGGTGTCGGGGCGGGGGCGGAAGGCGGTGCAGTGATCGAGCCGGACGCGACATTGACGGGCGTCGCGGTGCCGATTGCCGACGAGGCAACCGGTGCGGGCGCCGGCGCGTTCGAACCGGATGTCGAAGCCGACGGGCTGACCGTCGACGGCGTCACGGTGGGCGCAACGTTCGGTGCGGGTGTCGATGCGCGGGAGAGCGAACCGTAAACCGTGCCCGTATTGCTGATCGGCGCAACAGATGCAACGGTCGATGCCGACGCGGCGGGCTGCGAAAGCGACGCCGACGTAGCGCCGGTCACGCCGATCGGGGATGCCGGCGTGACGGATGCAACGGTCGATGCCGAAGCGGCCGGCCACGAAAGCGCGGCCGACGCAGCGCTGGTCAGGCCGATCGGGGATGCCGGTGTGACGGATGCAGCGGTCGATGCCGAAGCGGCGGGCTGCGAAAGCGACGCCGACGAAGTGCTGGCCACGCCGATCGGGGATGCCGGCGTGACGGATGCAGCGGTCGGTGCCGAAGCGGCGGGCTGCGAAAGCGCAGCCGACGTAGTGCCAGTCACGCCATTCGGTGAAGCGGTAGCGGTGACCGGCGCAACGGGCGACGCTGGTGCTTGCGCGATCGAACCGTGGGTGGTGCCAACGAGCGGCGACGCAGCCGTTGCCGAAGCCGTTTGCGCGGCGGCAAACGGTTGAGCGGCGACCCGAGATTTCGGCAATTCAGCGGCAACGGGCGGATTCGTCGTGGCAGGTTGTGCCGTCGACGGCGTCCACGTCCATGCCGCTGTCGGCGCGGCGCCCTGAGCGACTCCCGACGGCCGCGCCGCAGATTCCACCGTGTCCGGCTTGGCGGCTTCCGGTGCGGCCGGTGTCGGCGCTGCCGCAAACGGCCTGGCTTCGGCGCTTGCGCGCGACGGCGTTTCGGCGATCGGCGAAGAGGGGAGGGCCGCGAACGGTGCGATGTTCCCGGCGGGCTTCACGTCGGCGATGCCCTGCGGCACGCGGGCCGCTGCCGTGCGATCGATTGCGGGGGCCGGTTGCGCCGTGTCCTCGTCGTCGGTATCGAACGATGCCGACGGGTCGCTTGCGGCGATGTCGTGAACTGCCTCGGTCGTGGGTTGTGCGGCGGGAGCATGAGCCGCTTCCGCTCCCGTCGTGTCCGTCGATGATTCGGCGACCGGATTCCAGCCCGATGCGTCGAACGCGGAAGCCGGCTGGCTGGCGAGATCTTCCCACGGCGCGAGGTCGATGGGTGCGTCGAACGACGGCGCGGGCGTGATTCCCGATGCCGGCGCGGCGGGCGCATCGTCGGCGAATCGGATCGCATCGTCGGCGCGATCCGGGAACGCGGCATCGTCGATGCCGGTATCCGGCAGCGCGTGCGGTGCAGCAGCGTCGAACGTCACGGCGCCTGCATCGCTAACCGGTGCATGGACAGCGGGCGCTGCCGGCATGAACGCGTCGAGCACGATCGGTGCGTTGTCGTCGTACGCCGGCACCGCATCGTGTGCGAGCGGAACAGGGGCGTCATGCGCCGCGAGGCCGTGGGTCGCGGACGCGATCCCGGTCGGCACGGCCGCCGCTGCCGGCGCTGCCATGCCGGCTGCTGCCGCAGCCACACCCGCCACGGTTGCGGCTGCCGCAGCCGCGTGCCCTGCGTCGCCCGACGGCGCACTGCCCAGCGTCGCCCACTGTGCGGTGCTGGCCTCGATCGAGCGCAGCGTGTCGTGCACGCTCGGCGCCGGCGTGATCGGCGCGGCGGGTTTTTCCGTCCAGGCATAGAGCTGGCGCAGCGCGTCGCGCGTCAGGTCGCCCATCAATACGTGGCCGTGCACGGTTGCGTGCGCGGGCAGGCGCGTGCCGACATGCACCTTCACCGAACCGAACATCGACGCGTTGCTCTGT
>NZ_JAAGPM010000203.1:0-10676 GCF_017104865.1 Burkholderia sp. Ac-20349 | reverse complement strand
CAGTGCCTGCAGCACGGCGGGGGCGAGGCCGGGCGCATGCGCGAGCTGCAGCCACGCGCGCAGTGCGGAGGTGGTCAGCGCTTGCGGCGACATGAGGCGCCCCTCGAATGCGGTGGCCAGCGGACCGGCGGCGAAGGCGTTTCCGCATCTCGTCAGCCTGCAGAAGATCGGCCTGCTGAGCCGCGACGACGCCGGCTGCTTCGGCGGCGGCCCGCTCGGGCAAGCACTCGGCCTGATCGCGATGCAGCGCGTGTCGCCGACGCGCGACGCGGAAGCCGAGATCGTCGCGCTGGCCGGCGCGACCGACATGAGCGTGGCGGCCGCGACGCTCGGGCCGCTCGGTCCGACCGTGATTCGCCTCGAAGAGTCGGCGCGGCCGCAGCACGTGAGCCTGCAGGTCGGCACGGTGATGTCGCTCGTCAATACGGCGATCGGACGGATCTTCGCGGCCGGCATGTCCGACGACGTGCTGGCCGACCTGCTCGCCGACGAGCCCGTGCGCCTCGCGGGCAACGCCGCCGCGCCCGCCGACGACGCCTTCCGCGCGCGGCTTGCGACGATCCGCGCGGACTCACTCGATTTCGCGTTCGACGCGCCGGTGCCGGGCATCGGGACGGTCGCCGCGCCCGTGTTCGATCACACCGGCAGCATCCGGCTCGTGATCGCGATCATCGGCTCGTCGCGCGGTTTCCCGCGCGGGCCGGACAGCGACCTCGCGCAAGCGTTGCTCGCCGCGACACGGCGGCTGTCGTGGCGGTTCGGGTGGATCGGCCGGTAAGCCACCGCCCGCTTCCGCCGTCCTCCTCACCGCTCGAATCCCTTCTCTTGTCCCATGCGAGGCCGTGCAGGCACGGCCTCGCCACGCCTGCGCGCCCGAGACCAAGCCACCCGATATTCATGTTGCGAAGCAGCAACACAAATTGTCAGTAATTCTCATATAACGAAATCACATTTCACAAAGCGAAGCCGTTTCGCTATGATTAGGGTTATCCCTAACTCGCCACCTATACGGGGCTTCGTCATGCAAACGTCCAATGTCTCCAACCGTTCCACCGAATCCGCAGGCTGGCTCGCACGTGTGAGCGACCTGATTGCAGAAGCTTGGGCACTCCACCTCGAGAACTGCGAAGTCATCGCTGAAGCACACGCACGCCTGCCGCACTGAACGGAGCGGCCGGCCGCCAGTTGGCCGCACAATACCCTGCCTGATCCGCTTGCCCGAACGCGCGCCGCGAGGCCGCAGCGTCGGGCATCGGCATGCAGTGCACGGCATCTCGCCTGGCTGTCGGTCGGAAACCGGTCGGGGTTGCCCCGGTTGAATGCGCTCGCCGCGTCGGGAGCGCGTAGCAGTCACGTTGAAGCCGATGCCGGCGCCGACCGGCGTCGGCGCGGTTCTGTCTGACGGTTGCCCGGGCGGGCAGCTGTCATCGAGCCGGCGCGCGGTTACGCCGGATCGTCCCGGATGGAAGATTCATCCGCTTTACCGGCCCGGGTACCGAACCGCGCGATGCGGCTTGCCCTGCACCCGATTGCCGTCTTTCCCCGCGCCCACGCGCAGCCACCTGCGCCGTCGTATCAACGCCGGCCGCATGCTTATTCCCATCACACCTGAATCGACGGCACGTCCTTCATGCAGCGCAGCGCGAACATCGAGCGGCTGTGACGGATGCTCGAGATCTTGTACAGCTTTTCGCGCAGGAAACGCTCGTAGCCGGCCGTGCCGTCCACCGCCACCTTGATCCAGTAGTCGTACTCGCCGGACACGAGATAAGCCTCGAGCACCTCGGGCAGTGCGGCGAGTTCCTCACCGAAGCGGGCGAGCGCGTCGTCCTCGTGACGATCGAGCGTGACTTCGAGGATCACGATGTCCGCGTAGCCCAGCTTCCGCTGATTGACGAGCGCGACATAACCGTCGATATAGCCGTCCACCTCGAGCTGCCGCGTGCGGTTCCAGCACGCGGTGGTCGACATGCCGATCTGTTCGGCCAGTTCGGCGTTCGACAGACGCGCGTTTTTCTGCAGTGCGCCGAGGATCTTGCGGTCCTGACTGTCGAGCGTTTTCGGCGAGCGTTCACGTGTGGCCATGGCAAGAAGAATCTTCTACTGAAAATCGGGATTCTATCTGAATGACATTCCGGATTTGTGTCAGTTTGTGTGGAAATGCGGAAGCCTTTTAATCCGGCCCCTTGATATATTTTTACCCATGCCTGTTGTCCGGCACGCTCCCCGCGACAACCCCCTCGCACCGGGACGCACGGCCGCAATCACGAGTTGCGGTGCCGGCCAGCAGGCATGCGATTCCCCGCCGCCCGCGCGCCTATCCGGCCGCGCGGCTTCGGCGCCCGTGTTCCTGTTCCTGCCCTACCCGTCATGTCGTTCAGGCTTTACCTCTCGTTTCTCGCTGCTTCCGCCGTTCTCGTCTACGCCCCCGGCCCCGTCAACCTTCTCACCATGAACCAGGCACTGCGCGCCGGCTGGCGCCGCGCGCTGCCGTGCGTCTGGGGCGGCACGCTCGCCGTGCTGCTGCAACTCGCGCTGACCGCGCTGTGTCTGAATTCCCTCGTGCATCTCGACGAGCGCGCGCTGACCGTACTCCGCTGGGCCGGCGCGGCCTACCTCGTCTGGCTCGGCTGCAAGCAATGGCTCAGCCGTGCGCCAGCCGGCGCACCCGCTGCCTCGGCCGGGCCGGCCGGCGCGGCAACGCCGGAAACCGACTCGCACCGCGCGCTGTTCTGGCGCGGCGTCGCCACCTCGGGCCTCAACCCGAAGACACTGCTGTTCTTTCCGTCGTTCTTTCCGCAGTTCATCAGCCCGAGCGCCGACTGGAGCCTGAACCAGCAGTTCCTGCTGCTCGCGGCGACGTTCGCGGTGCTGTTCGCGGGCGGGGTCGCGTCGATGGCGCTGTTCTCGCACCGGCTGAGCCGCGCGCTGCAACGGCCGGCGCGGATGCGCGCGATGAACCGCGTGACGGGCGGGCTGCTCGTCGGGATGGGCGCGATCATGGTCGGCTGGAACTGACGCGCCGGGCGGCCGGCCGGCTTCATCGCGGCCGCCGCCACACCCGTCGAAAAAGCACGCGATCGCCGAATGCTTTAGGGTAGCGGCTGGTTCGTTGGACATGCCCGGCCAGCCGGGCGACTGGATGAAGCCCCTCACTACCCGCCTGCGGCGCCTGTTCGCGCCGATCGGCCTGCACTGGTATCTCGCCCTCCTCCTCGCACTCGATGCGCTCATGGTGCTGCGCCCCGTGGTCGACCATGCCCGGCTCGGCGTGCATCACGCGTGGCTCGCCGATGCGCTGAACCTCGTCGACAACGCCGGGCTCGTCGTCTTGCCGCAAGTGGTCGTCGCGGCCGGCCTCGCGACGATGGCCATCGGCATCGTGCTGCGCGCCCGCGTCGCGTGGGTGCTGTCGATCCTGCTGCTGGTCGCCGCCGCCGCGATCAGCGTGCTCGGCGGCTATCGCAGCCACGCGGTATTCGTCTATACGGCCGTGCTGGCCGTCGCGCTGCTGTATTACTGGCGGCACTTCGACCGCGCGAGCGTCGCCGCAAGCAGCCTGTTCGCGTTGCTGAGCATCGTGTCGCTGCTGATCTACGCGACCTTCGGCGTGCTGTATCTCGGCGACGAATTCACGCCGCCCGTCCACGATCTCGCCACGGCCGTCTATTTCTCGATCGTGTCGATGTCGACGGTGGGCTACGGCGACATCGTGCCGCACGCGCCGACCGCGCGCCTGTTCACCGCGTCGGTGATCGTGCTCGGCATCACGGTGTTCGCGACGTCGATCAGCGCGGTCATCGGCCCCGTGATCGGCGGCAATCTGAAACGGATCGTCAAGGGAGGCATTTCGAACGTGATCCGCAAGCATCATTACCTGATCGTCGGCGCGACACCCGTCGCGCATGCGGTACACGACGGGCTGCGCAAGCGCGGCTACGCGGTGACCGTCGTCGTGCCGGCCGGCGTCGAGCACAACTATCCCGCCACGACCGACCTGATCGTCGGCGATGCGACCGACCACGCGGTGCTGGAAAGCGCCGGCGCGGCGACCGCGCGCGCCGTGCTCGCGCTGCGCTCCGACGACGCCGAGAACGCCTTCATCATCCTCGCGATCCGCGAGATTGCAGCGTCGGTTCGCACGGTCGCGCTCGTGAACCAGCAGCGCAACCTCGAACGGCTGCGCCTCCTGAAACCCGACATGGTGTTTTCGCCCCAGCAACTCGCGGGCGAACTGCTGGCCAGCACGCTCAACGACGAACCCGTCGACAAGTCGTTGATCTCGCACCTGCTGTTCGGCACGGCCGACGCCGCATGAACGCATGAACGCATGAACGCATGAACGTGTGACCCGGTGCCCCAGGGTGGCCGGCGCGTGCCCGGTACAATCGCGCGATGTCCGAATTGCTCACTTACGGCGGCCTGTTCGCCGTGTCGATGGTCGCCGCGACCCTGTTCCCGCTCCAGTCCGAAGCCGTGCTCGCCGGCCTGCTGCTCGCCGGGCGCGAACCCGTGTGGGCGCTGGTGCTCGTCGCGAGCGTCGGCAACGTCGCCGGCTCCGTGATCAACTGGGCGCTCGGGCGCGGCATCGAGCACTTCCGCGAGCGCCGCTGGTTTCCCGTCAAGCCGGCCGCGCTCGCGCGCGCCGAGGGCTGGTATGCGCGCTACGGCCGCTGGTCGTTGCTGCTGAGCTGGGCGCCCGTGATCGGCGATCCGCTGACGATGATCGCCGGCGTGTTGCGCGAGCCGCTGCCGTCGTTCCTCGCGATCGTCACCATCGCGAAGGTCGCCCGGTATCTCGTGATCGCGTGGCTCATTCCGGGTTGACGGGTTGACGCGTCACCGCTGAACCCGGCACGCGCCACGCGGAAGCGGTCGCACCCGGACTACCGCTGCCTCGCGCGCACGGCCGGCGCGCGATACCGGCCCGCCGCCCCCGATTCCGCCGTGCCCTGCCGTGCAGCCGCCGGCGCCGCGATCTCGTCGAGCGAACGGCGATTGGTACGCGGACCAAACAGCCCGATCGACAGCATCACGACCAGCATGCTTGCGCCGATCAGCACGAACACCGCCGGCACGCCGAGATGCGCGAGGATCAGCGCGATCAGGTAGCTGCTCACCACGCCGGTCAGCCGGCCGAACGAGTGGACGAACCCCAGCGCGCGGCTGCGAATCGCGGTCGGGAAAACCTCGGCCTGATAGGCGGTCGCATTGCTCGCGAGCGTCGTGTTGCAAAAGGTGATCAGGATGCCGAACAGGATCACGGCCGCGGCCGACGACGACATCGCGAATGCCGTCCCGAACAACGCGACACCGAACGCGGTCGCCACGATCAGCCACTTGCGCTCGATGCGATCGGAGAATAGCCCGGCCGCGAGCGGCGAAAGCGGATACGCGAACGCGATCAGGAACGCATAGAGCAGGCTTTGCGTCACGGGCGTACCGCGAGCCGCCAGCAGGCTCGGCAGCCACTGGCTGAACCCGAAGAAGCCGATGCTCAGGCACGCGTTGAACGCAATCAGCATCAGCGTCCGGCCGCGCAAGCCGTCATCCCACATCGACACCGCGCGCACGGTTTCCGCCTCGCCCGCCGCGACGGGCGGCACGTCGGGCAGCGGCCCGCCATGCTCGCTCGCGACGCGCGCCTCGATCTTGCCGAGCACCGCTTCGGCTTCGTCCGCGCGGCCGCGCATCGCGAGCCAGCGCGGCGATTCCGGAATCCGCGATTGCAGCCACCAGACGACCACCGCACCGCTGCCGCCCGCGAGAATCACCCACCGCCAGCCGGAAATGCCGAGCGGCGCACGCGGGATCAGCAGCCAGGACGCGAGCGCAAGCACCGGCATCGCGAGATAGCCGATCGCGAAACACACGGCGAACGCACGGCCACGCATGCCCTTCGGCACGAGTTCCGTGAGGTACGCACCGATGGTGATCAGTTCAGCGCCCACGCCGATGCCCGCGACCAGCCGGCACAGATGGATGCCGACCGCCGTCTGCTGCATGCACATCGCAAGACTGGCGAACGTATAGAGCAGCAGCGAGCCGGTGAAGACGGCGCGCCGCCCGAAACGGTCGGCAAGCCGCGCCACGGCGATTTCGCCGATGAACAGGCCGATGAACGTCGCCGCGCCGAGCGTCGCCTGGTCGGACAGGCCGAACATGCCCTTCGCACCGACGTGAAAAATCCCGTCGCTGACGAGGCCGGCCGGCAGGTACGTCATCTGGAACAGGTCGTAGACCTCGAAGAAACCGCCGACGCTCAGCATCAGCACGAGGCGCCAGATGCTGGCCGTCGGCGGCAGACGGTCGATGCGCGCCGTCACGGCAAGCGCGGTTGAGTTGGACATGCTGCTGTCTCCGGAAAGGAATGCGGGGTGTCGCGCCGCGTTCAGACGGTCGCGACCGGATTGACCGGTGAGCCGACGAGGCCGCGCAAGTACAGCGGCGGCGCCGTCAGCAGGAAGCGATTGCGCCGGTGTTCGCGCAGCCAGCGCGCGAGCGGCGTGAGGTGCCACAGCTCGCCGAGATGGATGCCGAGCTTGAAGAGGCACAGCGCGTGCAGCGGCATCAGCGGCCCGCGTTCGGCACGCGGCAGCGGCGATCGCGGACGCTCTTCGACCGCGTGGTTGTCCGCGACCAGGGCGGCGAGCCCGGACACGTCGATCCATTCGAGCAAGCGGGGATCGTCGCCGTCGAGCACGCAGCAGGCGGCGTGCACGTCGAGCGCGCGGCCCGGCACCTCGGCGTCGAGCAGCAGGTCGGCGAAGCCGGTATGCAGGCAAACGATGTCGCCGCGCTCGACGACGACGTCGTCGGCCCGCATCACCGCCATGAGCTCGTCATATCCGACCTTGCGACGCGCATCGCCGAAATGATGCCGCAGGTCGATCATCACGCCGCGCCCCTGCACGCCGCTCGCGGCCATGTGCTCGATGCCGAGCGCGCGGGCGCCGCCCACCTGCGCACCGGCCTCGGGTACCCGTACGTGCTCGCCCATCCGGAAGCCGTTGTAGAACACCGCCTCCGCCTCGCCATCGCCGTCCGCGTCGAACAGGCCGCCGACGTGCGACAGCGCATCCCATTGCGTCGAGAACTGCGAATGCAGGCAGAACGCGTCGTCGCATACGACGTCCGTGGCATGCGCCACCTGCTCGTCCGCGCGATAGCCGAAGTACGGCTTGTCGTGCAGCAGCGCGGGCATGATCGCGGGCGGCCGCCGCCGCGCGTTGAGCCCGCCGCCGTGCGGCACGTCGAGCGGCAGGCTGAGCGAAAATACGCGGCCTTCCCGCACTTCGCGCACGCCCTCCAGTGTCTTCTGCTGCGTGAGCCAGTTGAGACGCCCTTTCTGGTCGTCGTCGCCAAAATCGCCCCAGTTCGAGCCGGGCGGCCGGTGGTTCCAGCGCGGGTTCATGTCGAAAGTCTCCTCGATTGTGTTTGTCGCGGGCCGTGGATGCACGTGCCCGTCCTTCGTCATCCGTGACAGATCACCCCGCGTTCGGCGAGGCGTGCGAATTCGCGCTCGCCCAGCAACGGCACGAGGATCTCGCGATTGTTTTCGCCGAGCCGCGGCGCCGGCCGCCGGAACGTGCCCGGCGTATGCGAGAAGCGCGGCGCGATGTTGTGCATCGGCAGCGTGCCGACGTCTTCGTCCGGCACGTTGACCAGCGCTTCACGCCCTATCACGTAGTGGTCCTGAACAACTTGGCTAATATCATGGATCGGACCGGCCGTGACGCCCGCCTCCTCGAAGAACGCGAGATTGTCGGCCAGATCGCGCGCCGCGATGAAGCCGCCGACGATCTCGTCGAGTTGCTGCGCATGCTGCACGCGCAGCACGTTGGTGCGATAGCGCGGATCGTCCACGAGATCGGGCCGCCCGATCGCGCGAAACAGGCGCTCCGCCATCGTCTGCGTCGAGCTCGACAGGCACAGCCACCGGTCGTCGCGCGTGCGATACGCATTGCGCGGCGCCGTGTTGGTGGAACGGCTGCCCGTGCGCGGCTTGACCCTGCCGGTCATCGCATAGTTCGCCGCGGACGGCCCGAGGATCGACAGCAGCGGCTCGAACAACGACACGTCGATCACCTGGCCCGGCGCGTCGTTCGCGTCGCGCGCCCACAATCCGACCATCACGGCGATCGCGCCCGACAGGCCGGCCGTCATGTCGCCGAGAAACATCGGCGGCAGCACCGGTTCGCGGTCGGCGAAGCCGTTGATCGCCGCAAAGCCCGAGTAACCTTCCGCGAGTGTGCCGAAGCCGGGCTTGTGGCGGTACGGCCCCGTCTGCCCCCACCCGGAAATGCGGGCAATTACGAGCTTCGGGCGAACCGCGAGCAGCACGTCCGGGCCGAGGCCCATCTGCTCGAGTACGCCGGGCTTGAAGCTCTCGATGAACACGTCGGCATCGCGCACCAGCGCCAGCACGATGTCGATGCCTTCCGGCGTGCGCAGATCGACGCACACGCTGCGCTTGTTGCGCCCGTACACCTTCCAGTTCGTACTGATGCCGCCCGCGCCGACCGCACGCAGCGTATCGCCCTGCTCGGGCTCGACCTTGATGACGTCCGCGCCGAAATCCGCGAGCTGCACGCTCAGCATGTTGCCCGCCATCAGCCGCGACAGGTCGACCACGCGCACGCCCGACAACGGGCCGGCGGCATCAGCGTCGAACTGGCGGGCGTGGAGCGGGCCGATACGGCCCGCGTGACTGGCGCTCTCGATTCCGGCTTGCGCCAAGGGTTCCGACATGAAGATTCTCCTGGTGGATTAATCCTGCAATTCGCCCTGCGGGCCGATTGCCGCGGGCACGCTGGCCGACACCGGCAGATCGCCGCCCAGCGTATGGGTCAGTTCGCTCGCCGCGGCCTGCACGCGCGGCAGGTAATCGGCGAGCACCTTCTTGTTGAAGCGATAGCGCGGCACGCCCAGCGAAATCGCGCCGGCGAGCGAACGGCCTACCCCGAATACCGGGCAGGCGATCGCCGCGCTCTCCGGGTCGCGTTCCGCGATCGACACCGCGTAGCCCTGCTCGGCGACCTTGTCGTAATCGCCGCCACGCGTGCCCGAGAACGCGAGCAGGATCCGGCCGGCCGCCCCGACCTCGAGCGGGAAACGGTCGCCTTCGCGCACGTTGGTGTGGACGGCACGCTGGGCATACGCGCGAAACAGGCAGACGCGCTCGTCGCCGTCGCGCACGTAGAACGCCGAGGTTTCGGCGGTTTCCTCCGACAGCCGCGTCAGTAACGGCACCGCGTGCTCGCGCAGCTGGAACGACTCGCGATACATCATGCCGAGATGGAAGGTGGCCGGCCCGAGCACATAGCGGCCGTCGGGCATGCGCTTGACGAACTGGAACATCTCGAGCGATTCGAACAGGCGCAGCAACGTGCTCATGTTGAGCCCCGTCGCCTCGCTGACCTGCGCGAGCATCAATCCGTTCGGCGCATCGCCGAACGCCAGCAGCGCCGACAACGCGCGATTGACGGCCGAAACGCCGCCATCTGCCTGAGCATTCATACCTACCTCGCAAAGAGAAACCGGGACGGACGGCATCGGGGCACATCCGCACAAAAACAAAAGTGACTTTCATTTTTATGGATGCGACTCGCCGTGTCAACAGGCAACGGATCGATCACCACCCGAGAATCCTCAGATTCCCGTTGTTTTTTCGGGTAAACCTCGATATTGACGAACCTTTGCGATCCGCACAAAAATGAAAGTCACTTTCATTTTTACGGATTACCATGAAAAACCTCACCTGCAACGCACCCGGCTGGCGCTCGCTGCTGTACGTGCCGGCCCACGTCCCGCGCTTCGTCGACAAGGCCGCGACGTGCGGCGCGGACGCGTTGCTGCTTGATCTCGAAGACAGCGTGCCGGCGGACCGGAAGGCGCTTGCGCGCGACGCGCTGGCGGCGGCCGTACCGCGCCTGAAGGCCGCGGGCGGCGACGTGCTGGTCCGGGTCAACGGCTCGCTGCAATGGCTCCCGCACGACTTGCGCGCGGCGGTTGCCGCCGGGGCCGACGGCGTCGCGATCCCGAAGGTCCTCGGCGCGTCGCACCTCGAGGCGATCGACACGCTGCTCGGCGAACTGGAGGACGAACAGGGCGTCGCGCACGGCGCGATCCGCGTGATCGCGATGATCGAGACGCCCGGTGCGTTCGAGGCGAGAGCGCGGATCGCCCGCGCGTCGCAGCGCATCGCGGCACTGATGCTCGGCGGCGGCGATTTCGCATTGCACTGCGAGAGCGACGCGAGCGCGGACGTGCTGAACGTGCCCAAGCAGCTGCTGGTCATCGCCGCGCGCGCGGCCGGCGTGCTGCCGCTTGGCCTCGCCGGCACGCCGGACTCGCTCGACGATCTCGAGGCATTCGCCCGCATGGCGCAACGCTCGAAGGCCATGGGATTCGCCGGCGCCACCTGCATCCACCCCGCGCAAGTGCCGATCCTGAACCGCGCATTCGCGCCCACCGACGACGAGATCCAGGCCGCGCAGACGCTGATCGACGCGTACGAAGCTGCGTGCGCGGATGGGCGCGGCGCGCTGCGCGTCGGCGGAAAGATGGTCGACGCGCCGGTAGTCGAGCGCGCACGACGTGTGCTCGCGCGGCGCCAGGCGCAGCCGGACCACCCGCAGGGCGCGCCCCGCTAGCGCCCGTTCACGCGCGCGGCG
>NZ_JAAGPM010000202.1:0-10789 GCF_017104865.1 Burkholderia sp. Ac-20349 | reverse complement strand
CTGCGGCCGCTGCCGATCCATGCGCCGCACCTGCGCGCGCAGGCGGCCGACGACGATCTCGCGTCGTGGCGCGGTGCGGCCGACGGGGCCGCGCTGCGCATCCTGCATTCGGATGCCGACCTGCATCGCGCGTTGTCCGGCGACGATCCGGTCGAACGCGTGCTGTTCGAAATGCTCGAGCAACTGCGCTGCGAATCGCTGGCGCCATCCGCCATGCGCGGTGTCGTGCAGAACCTGCGCCATCGTTTCGACACCTGGTCGCGTGCGTCCCACCGCTCGGGGCAGGCCGATACGCATGTCGGGATCCTCGTGTACACGGTCGCGCAGATCGCCTGGTCGCGGCTGACAGGCTGGCCGGTGCTCGAAGAAACGGAAGACCTGATCGAAGCGTCGCGTGCGGCGATCGTGCCCGAGATCGGCGTGCAGCTCGCGGGGCTCAAGCGGTGTCGGCACGATCAGCGCGCATTCGCGGAACACGCGCTGGCGCTCGCGAAGCGCATTGCTGCGATGATCCGCGACGCGCGGGCGGCCGTCGTGGAAACGGAGTCGGAAGACGCGCGCGAGCAGGACGACGCGCTGACGAATTTCTCGCTGTGGGTCGACTTCGACGATACAGGCATCGACCTTCCTGCACTCGTAGAGACGGGCGACAGCGTCGTGCTGCAGGGCAGTGATGCCGTCTACCGTGCATATACGACGCGTTACGACCGCGAGCTCCGGCCGGCCGCGCAGATCCGCGCGTCCCTGCTGCGCGAGTACCGCGACCGGCTCGACGGCCAGGTCGCCGCGCAGCGGATCAACGTCACGCGACTCGCGCGCGTGCTGCGCGCGGCGCTCGTCGTGCCGCAGGCCGACGGCTGGTCGTTCGGCGAGGAGCACGGCCGCCTCGATGGCCGCCGGCTCGCGCAGCTCGTCAGCTCGCCGGCTGAACGGCGGCTGTTCCGGCTCGAACGCGTGCGGCTGCATGCCGACTGCGCGCTCGCGTTCCTGATCGACTGCTCGGGGTCGATGAAGACGTGGATCGACGGCGTCGCGCTGATGGTCGACACGCTGGCCCGCGCGGGCGACGCCGCCGGTCTCGCGACCGAAGTGCTCGGCTTCACGACGCTCGCGTGGAACGGTGGCCGCGCACGACAGGACTGGCTCGCGCGCGGCAAGCCGCGTCATCCGGGCCGGCTCAACGAAACCGGCCGCCTGGTGTTCAAGGATGCGGACACGCGCTGGCGGCATGCGCGCACGGGCATTGCCGCGCTGTTCAAGGCCGATCTGTTCCGTGAAGGCGTGGACGGCGAAGCGGTCGAATGGGCGTGCGCGCGGCTCGCGGCGCGGCCGGAGGCGCGCAAGATCCTCGTCGTGATCTCGGACGGCAGCCCGATGGACGGCGCGACGGCGCTCGCGAACGATCCGTTCTATCTCGACAACCATCTGAAACAGGTGGTCGCGCGCCAGGAGGCGGCGGGCCGTGTCGAGGTGCTCGGGCTCGGCGTCGGGCTCGATCTCGGCCCGTATTACCGGCACCGGCTCGCGATCGATCTCGCGTCGGCGCCGGACATGAAGCGGCTCGTCGAGATCGCCGGATGGATCGGCGCGCGGCGGTGAAGCGGGCGACTGCATTCGACGCGGACGCGGTGACGTGTACGCGTCGACTCCGAGTCGATTGCCGGGAACAGGGTGGGTCGACGCGGCGCACGCCGCGCGAGATCAAGCGCGATGCAGCAGCGGCGGCAGCGACGTCGCAATCAGCCCGATGCCGATCGCCATCAACACGCCGAACGCGAGCCGGCGCAACGCGACCGGCGACAGCGGCGGCGGGTAGTGACGCGCGGCGACCGTCGTCAGCATCACAACGGGCGTCGCGATCGCGGCCAGCACCCAGATGTCGCGATCGAGCTGGCCTTCGCATGCGCTGTACAGCACACGCGTGGCCGAGGTCGTCGTGAACAGCACGATCAGCGCGCAGCGGATCTGCACGAGCGTCAGCGGCTGCCGGTAGAACTGGAAGATCAGCGGCGGCCCCGATACGCCGAACATCCCGCTCAGCAAGCCGCCGAACAGGCCGCTGACGAAGAAGCTGCGGTTGTCCGAGCGCTCGGTGAGCGGCGCCGGGCGCAGCGCCGCGCTCAGGCCGCCGTACAGCACGACCGCGCCGAGAATGAGCTGCAGCAGGTCGGCCGCCGAGCGGCTCAGGCATTCGAGCAGCAGCACGCCCGCGACGACCGACGGCAGGATGCCGAGCGTCGCCGCACCGACCGCGCGCCAGTCGATGTGATGCAGCCGGCCAGGCAGCGCGGTTGCGCCGTTCGCGAGCGACACGACGCTCATCAGCGTCGCGACGGTCGCAAGCGGCGCGAGCCCGAAGCCGCTCGTCGCGCCCATCACGATCATCCCGAGCCCGAAGCCGGTGACGGTCTGGAAATAGCTGCCGGCGCCGATCACGGCGATCAGGATCGCCAGTTTGTCGGCGGTCATGCGTGTGCGGCCTCGCCGGTTGCGGCGCGTTGCGCGGCCGCCTGCGCCTGCACGGTGGTCGCCGCGATCACGTGATACACGTCGTCGGCGCTGCAGCCGCGCGACAGGTCATTCGCGGGGCGACGCAAGCCTTGCAGCAGCGGGCCGACGGCCTTCGCACGGCCGATCCGCTCGGCGAGCTTGTAGCCGATGTTGCCGGCTTCGAGGCTCGGGAACACGAGCACGTTCGCGTGCCCGCCCACCTGCGAATGCGCGATCTTGCGCTCGGCGATTTCCGCGACGATCGCCGCGTCGAGCTGCACGTCGCCGTCGATCGCGAGGGTGGGGCGCCGTTCACGCACGTGTGCGGTCGCGGCCGTCACCTTGTCGACGGCTGCATGATGCGCGCTGCCGCTCGTCGAGAACGACAGCATCGCGACGCGCGGCTCCTCGCCGAGCAGCGCGTGCGCGCTGTCGGCCGCGGCCATCGCGATCTCGGCGAGCTGATCGGCATCCGGATCGACGACCAGCGCGCAGTCGGAGAAGATCAGTCCGCCCTTGATCGTGTGAAACGGTTCGCACAGCATCATCAGGAGGAAACTCGACACGATCCGGAACGCCGGATCGACACCGATCAGCTGGATCGCTGCGCGCACGACGTCGGCCGTCGCATGCACGGCGCCCGCGACCGAGCCGTCCGCGTCGCCGAGCCGCACCATCAGGTTCGCGTGGCAGAGCGGATCGAGCACCGCGTCGCGCGCGGCATCGGCCGTCATGCCCTTGCTCTTGCGCAGCGCATGCAGCGTGTCGGCATAGGCATCGCGTTGCGCGGCAGTGGCCGGATCGACGAGCGTCATGCCGTCGAGATCGATCGCGTCGCGCGCGGCCGCCGCGTGGATCGCCGCACGGTTGCCGACGAGCACGATGCGGGCGATGCCGTCGCGTGTTGCGCGTGCAGCGGCCTGCAGCACGCGCGGATCGTCGGCTTCGCACAGCGCGATGCGCATCGGCTGGCGGCGCGCGGCTTCGAGAATGCGGTCGAGGGCTTTCATCGTTCGCTCGGGTAGGAAAGGAAAAACGGCCGGATGCGGCGGCCCGCACGGGGCACGGCGTCCGGCCGGAAGGCCGGTCGCGCGAGAGGGGCGCGCGACCGGCAACGGGTGCGTCAGCGACGCGGCGTTACACGTAGTCCTTGTACTTGTCGAGCATGCGAACCGGCTTCGACAGCGCATCGCGACGGAACGGATCGCCGAGTTCACGCGTGCACATGATCTCGATGATCGTGGTCTTGCCTTCGTTCATCTGCATGTCGATGGCGCGCTTGAGTGCCGGGCCGACATCTTCGAGGCGGTCGACCGTGATCCCTTCGGCGCCCATCGCACGCGCGATCGCCGCGAAGCTCTGGTTGTCGAGTTCGCCCGCGACGAAGCGGCGGTTGTAGAAGTCGACCTGGTTCTTCTTCTCCGCGCCCCACTGGCGGTTGTGGAACACGACGGCCGTGACCGGAATGTTGTGGCGCACGCAGGTCATCGTTTCCATCAGGCTCATGCCCCACGCGCCATCGCCCGCATACGACACGGCCGGGCGGTGCGGCGCGGCGACCTTCGCGCCGATGATCGTCGGGAACGCATAGCCGCAGTTGCCCCAGCTCATCGCCGCGAAGAAGCTGCGCGGCTTGTTGAAGCGCAGGTAGCTGTTCGCGACCGAGTTGATGTTGCCGATGTCGGTCGACACCATCACGTCCTCGGGCATCGCCTTCTCGAGCTCGCGCAGCACCTGGCGCGGATGCAGGTACTGGCCGCCGCTGAACGGCTTCTCGTGCTTCTGCTCCTCGATCATGTCGAGGCTGTACGCGTCGCGCTCGTGCGTCCAGTCGTCGAGTTCCTTTTCCCACGCGGCCTTCTCGGTCGCGATCTGGTCGGCGCGATCGCCGCGCGAGCCGTCGCACGCGAGCGTGCGGCCGTCGAGGCGTTGCGTGAGCGCGATTGCCGCGGCCTTCGCATCGCCGCAGATGCCGACCGAGATCTTCTTCACGAGGCCGAGCATCTTGTGGTCCGCGTCGATCTGGATGATCTTCGCGTCCTTCGGCCAGTAGTCCATCCCGTGCTGCGGCAGCGTGCCGAACGGCCCGAGGCGCGAGCCGAGCGCGATCACGACGTCCGCGCGCGACAGCAGCTTCATCGCGGCCTTCGAGCCCTGGTAGCCGAGCGGGCCGCACCACAGCGGATGGTTCGCCGGGAACGAGTCGTTGTGCAGGTAGCTGTTGACGACCGGCGCGCCGAGCCGTTCGGCGAGCGCCTTGCATTCCTCGATCGCGTCGGCCATCACGACGCCGCCGCCCGAGATGATCACCGGGAACTTCGCCTGCGCGATCAGTGCGGCCGCGTCGTCCAGGCTCTGTTCGCCGCCGGCGCCGCGGTCGAGCCGGCGCGGTTGCGGAATCTCGACCTTGACCTTGCCGTAGAAGTAGTCACGCGGGATGTTCAGTTGCGTCGGGCCCATCTCGGCCTGCGCGCGGTCGAAGCAGCGCGCGGTGAATTCGGCCATCCGCGCCGGGTGCGTAACGTGGCCCTGGTATTTCGTGAATTCCTGGAACATCGGCAGCTGGTTCGCTTCCTGGAAACCGCCGAGGCCGATGCCCATCGTGCCGGCTTCCGGCGTGACGATCACGACCGGGCTATGTGCCCAGTACGCGGCCGCGATCGCGGTCACGCAGTTGCTGATGCCGGGGCCGTTCTGGCCGATCACGACGCCGTGGCGGCTCGACACGCGCGCATAGCCGTCGGCCATGTGGCCCGCGCCCTGTTCGTGCACGACCGGGATCAGGCGGATGCCGGCTGGCGCGAAGATGTCCATCGCATCCATGAACGCGGAGCCCATGATGCCGAACATGTCGGTCACGCCGTTGGCCGCGAGGGTCTCGACGAAGGCTTCGGACGGTGTCATGTCCTGCGGACCGTTGGCCGATGCATGCAGGGAAGTGGATTGTTCGCTCATGGGTTGTCTCCGATTGTTCAATTAACGGAACGTCTTGTTCCAGATGCTATTTGCTGGGGAAAGCCGGTCAAGTCATTCCGCCCGCTGTCGGGGAATGTGGAATGAAATGAAATGATTCGTTTCAAAATGCGCGCGGGGGGCGGTGGCCCGGGTAGCGCGCGAGGCGCGCGCTCAGGCCGGCTGTTTCGGCCGTTCCTTGCGGAAGGCGCGCTTGACGGCGATCAGTCCGTCGCGGAATTCGAACAGGTCGCAGCCTTCGGCCTCGATGCGCCAGCCTTCGGCGTGCGTGCCCGTGAACACCCACTCGGAGACGCCGCGCTCGCCCGCGACGGTGTGGCGGCCGTGACCCCAGTGCGCGTCGGGGAAGGTCTTGAACACGGCTTCGAACGCGGCGCGTACCGCGTCGCGGCCGACGAAGCGCGCGCCGTGGATGTCGGGGCCGCCGGCCGCGTCGAATACGCAGTCCTCGGTCATGAAGCCCATCAACGCATTGGCGTCGTGCCGGTTGAATGCGTCGGAAAATGCCGCGAGCGTGGCGGCCGTGACGGGGGCGGTGAGCGTGTCGGACATAACGTGTCTCCTGTCGAATGGTGGGCGGCCGCAAGGCGCTGGCGCGCATGCGGCACGCGGTATCGACACGTTAGTGAGCGCTCGTTTTTGGCGGTAGCGCCAGTTCGGGGGATTCGGTTGGGCCAGCGACAAGGTGGTTCGCCTCGCCTTTGCAGTCCTTTCTCGCGCCGTACGGGACGGCTCGACATTGGACCGAGGCTGCAGGTCTGAATGGTCTCGAGAAGTCACTGACGGGGAATCGGGTTTGATTGAGATCGGGGCGGAGGTGATTAAATATATTTTTTGGAAAATCAATCGGATAAGTTCTAAATATTTCTATTTTGTAGTTATCTATATTTAACGGTTGTTTTAATTATCCATGTGATCTCGTGGCAATGAGTTTTCTGGCGTTCATCGACCCCAATCGACAACAGAGAACGACGAATAAAAAGACCTGCTTCCTGGTGCATTCCGGGTTCCGTGGAATGGTCGTGGCCCTCGGGGAAGCGGCAATCGCCTCGGCGGCACGCGCTTGCTGACTGCCGTGCTTCGCTGGCAGCAAGCCATCCATCGAGCGGCACGCATGTGGCCCAGACGCACAATGGATTGCCGCAGGTGAATGCGGCGAAATCATCGGGTGCCGGTGAGGGCAGTCAACAGTTCTATTGCGTTATCCCGCTTTGCAACGCAGATTAATCTAAAAAGTGGAGCACGCGGGATGACCTCTGTAACTCTCGATTTAGGTTCAGGAAAACGGGCGACGTTGACACGCGCCACAGGTTCTATTGGTGCAAACCAATCGATGGGGCAACGCAGCGCCATTTCGGAATTGATGCTGCACTGGCCGAAATATGCGGGCCTCACTGCGAACGCATTGACGTACATGCGGCAACTCGGCCTGGATGTGCTCCACGGCACGCCGCTTGACACGCTCAAGTCCGCCATAGAAATCGGTCGCGTGACGGTCGAGATTGACCGCAGGGTAAGCGGCGCTGGCGGTGGCGGTGGAGGCCAGCCGTCAACCCGTCCCTTCCCGCGAGCCAGCAGGCTTGCCAGCGTGCCGGGGATGACTTCGTTGCCGGCCGACAAACCCCTACCGAATTCGGCGACGCTTATCGACGTGTCCGGCGACTCGCTGTTGGGTTACTTGGAAAGCGTTATCGGCGGGAGTGGCGCGGGAGGCACAGCCCGTTTTACGGGCGGTGCCTCGTCATTGCTCGGAGATGTGCCGCCGTTCGACTACACCGCAAGCGCAATTGGCGACGGAGTTGAATCGCTTGCCGCCGCGACCAACAATCTGAACTTTGCTGCAAAGATGCTCGGCTACGATCGCAAGACGTTCGGGCAGATGCTGCATATCTTGAAACCCGCAAACGGCTTGGGACCTGCCGACAACGTTATCTTTCACGACAGTGGCGAGGTCGAATTCAAAGGCGTAATTATTGATAACATCCATGACTATGCACGCTGAGTCCCCTCCGCCCACCGATAGCGCACTTGCGCACGCGACGTTCATCATTTCGTCGGAGGACGCGCACCCGGACACGTGGACCGCTTTCTTCGGCATCTTTCCGAGTCGAACGATCGCGAAAGGAAAGCCCTATTTGCTGCCGTCCGGGCGCCTGAGCTCCCGGCCCGGAAAGCTCAATCTGTGGGCGCTGGAAAGCAAGACTGCCGTTCAAAGCGATCGATTGGAGCCGCACCTCCGCTATCTGATCGAACGACTCTCGTTGCCGCGTGAAGGTCTCCTCGAGCGTATCGAACAGGCCGATGCGCGTATGCGGTTCTTCTGCTACTGGGACAACGAGAATGCTGACCGCGTGCCCCACGTGTCGGACGCTACCCGCCAACTCATCGAATCGGTCGGGGCAGTGATCGAGATCGATGAATATCGATAGCACCTACCGCTACCGGTGTCTCCCTGACGCCTGACGCCTGACGCGACATCCGTACCTCAATCCACCTCCGGCCGTAGCGCAAGTGCGAGTTTGCGCACAGTTCCGCCTGCAGCGTGCTGCTGAGCGGCAGACGGCCGCGATGGGCTCGCGAGGTATCCGATCACTCCTCCGGCCTCTGCGCCCGCACACACCGCGCGAGTGCCCGCACCCCCGGCTCGATCCGCTCCAGCGGAATCGCGGAAAACCCCATCCGGAAGCATCGACGCGCGTTGCTGTCGTCGTTCATGAAGAACACGCCGCCAGGCTCGATCAGAATGCCGGCCTCCTGCGCGTCCACCGCGAGCCGCGCCGCATCGAGCCACGGCGGCCCCTCGACCCAGCACGACGCGCCGCCCGTCACGCGGACATGGCGCGCTTCCGGCAGATGCGCATCGAGCGCGGCCATCAGCGCCTGCGAGCGCTCGCTGTATGCATGCGCGAGTCGACGCAACAACGCGTCGTGATGGCCGAGCGCGAGAAAGGTCGCGAACGCCCGCTGGATATACGCAACCGGATGGCGCACCATCAGCCGCCGCAGCGCACGCAACTCGCGGATCAGCTCGCGCGGCCCGACCACGTAGCCGAGCCGCAGCCCCGGCGCGAACGTCTTCGACAGGCTGCCGACGTAGATCACGCGGTCGGCCGTGTCGAGGCTCTTCAACGCCGGATGCGGCGTGCCGGAGAACGTGTTTTCGCTCTCGTAGTCGTCCTCGATGATCACGAAATCGTGCTGCTGCGCGTAGTCGAGCAGCGCGCGGCGGCGTTCGATCGGCATCGTCGCGGTGGTCGGGCACTGGTGGCTCGGCGTCACGTACACGTAGTCGCAGCGCGCGAGCGTATCGCCGAGCGAGTCGGGTGCGATGCCGTGGCCGTCGACCGGCAGCGGCAGCAGTCGCGCGTTGCGGTTCTCGAAGATGTTGCGCGCGTCCGGATAGCCGGGGTTCTCGAAACCGACCGTCGTGTGCTTGCCGCACAGCAGGTCCGCGATCAGGTACAGCGCCTGCTGGCAGCCGTTCGTGACGACGATCTCGTCGGGCATCGCGAACACGCCGCGCCGCGGCAGCACGCGTGTGCGGATCTGCTGGATCAGCGATTCGTCGTCGCGTTCGATCAGGTCGGGCGCCCAGTTGCGGATCTCCATCACCGACAGCGCCTTCAGGCAGCATTCGCGCCAGTCGTTGGTCGGAAACAGCGACTGGTCGAACTGCCCGTAGATGAACGGAAATTCGTAGTGCTGCCAGTTCGCGGGCTTCACGATGTTGCGCTGCCTCGACGGCGGATGCGTGATGCGTTTCTCCCAGGCGGGGCGTCCGGGCACGTCGTCGCCACCGGCGGGCACGGCGCCGGCCCGGACCAACGCGAAGCCGGGCACGCCTTCGAGCATCTTCGGGTTCACGAAGTGCCCGCTGCGTTCGCGCGAGATCAGGTAGCCCTCCTCGACGAGCATCTGGTACGCGAGCACGACGGTGTTGCGCGCGACGCCGAGCTGGTCGGCGAGCTCGCGGCTCGACGGCAGCGCGGCATCGGGGGCGAGCTGGCCGTCGAGGATCGCGGCCACGAGCATCCGCCGGATCTGGTCCTGCAGGCTCGACGCCGACGACCGCCGGAACTGCTGGGCCCATAAGGCGGTCGGGGTACGACTCGACATGCTTCCTCCTGTGATCGGTACGGGAAACGCGAGGCGGTGCGCGTGGTGTGCACGTGGCCCGCGAGAGGCGCGGTGTCGCGAGAATACGCGCGTCGCGCCGCGGATGTGGACTCAATGAAATGTGTCGTCTGGCACTACTGCGCGCCGACGTGGCAAGACGATACTCAACTCGTCGCGCCCGGACGATCCGGATAACTCCCCGGTACGCGGGCGCAGGAGGGCGTGCGCGCATCGCGTTCGCCTGCAGCGTGATGCAAAGGAGAGGAACGCCATGCACGTCGTCGTGTTCAGGGATCGCTGCGAGCGCGTGATCCGCATCGTGTTCGACGATGCACGCGCGACAGCAGTCGCGTATCGCGACGACGAGGCGATCGGAGCACTCGACCTCGACGACGACGGTGGCGATGCCGTGCGATCACCGTCGCTCACGCGGCTATACGTCGAACCTGCGTACCGGCGCAGCGGCATCGCGCACACGCTGCTGGCGTGCGCGTCGCGCGAATTCGGGCGGCCGATTCGCATCGACGCCGGCGCGCGAGACTGGCCCGATACGCCGGCGTGGTCGACGCTGTGCCGCTGCCTCGAATACGAAGGATTGGTCGTGGTGCGCCGGGCCGCGCTGCGGTAACCGCAAGCGTGGCCACGATCACGCTGCACCAAGACGGAGACGACATGAGCACGGTCCTGAAGCCGATTCCCGCATCCGACGTGCGGCACGAAGCGTTGCGTATCGACGGGCAGCGCGTGTGGCGCGACGCGGTGATCGACGTGCGCAACCCGTACGACGGCTCGCTGGTCGGCACCGTGCCGAAGGCGACGCTGGACGACGTGCGGCGCGCGTTCGCGGCCGCGCGTGCGTACCGGCCGACGCTCACGCGCCACGATCGCGCGGCGATCCTGCGCCGCGCGGCCGATATCGTGCGTGCACGCACCGTCGAGATCGCGGCGCTGATCACGGCCGAGTCTGGCTTGTGCCTCAAGGATGCGACCTACGAAGCGGGCCGCGTCGCCGACGTGCTGACGTTCGGCGCCGGTGAAGTGCTGAAGGACGACGGGCAGATCTTCTCGTGCGACCTGACACCCCACGGCAAGAAGCGCCGCGTGTACACGCAGCGTGACCCGCTGCTCGGCGTGATCTCGGCGATCACGCCGTTCAACCACCCGATGAACCAGGTCGCGCACAAGATCGTGCCGTCGGTCGCGACCAACA
>NZ_JAAGPM010000201.1:0-10931 GCF_017104865.1 Burkholderia sp. Ac-20349 | reverse complement strand
CCCGCAGCCCGCGCGACACGGTGAGCGTAGGTGCGTTTCATGCGGCGTCCTTCACGAGTCCCGGCCTCGAACGCCGCTTCCGGCGCGCCCGGCGCCGACCAGGTCGCGCGCGGCCGCTATCTCGTCAAGGCCGCCGACTGCGCGGCGTGCCACACCGCCAAGGACGGCGCACCGTTCGCCGGCGGCGCGCCGCTCGAATCGCCGTTCGGCACGTTCTACGGCTCGAACATCACGCCCGACAAGGATCACGGGATCGGCAGCTGGAGCGCGGACGACTTCTACGCCGCGCTGCATGACGGCAAGGCGCCGGGCAAGCGCCTGTATCCGTCGATGCCGTATACGTCGTACCGGCAGCTCACGCGCGCCGACTCCGACGCGATGTACGCGTACCTGAAGTCGGTCAAGCCGGTCGCGCAGGAAAACCGCGAACACGAGCTGAAGTTCCCGTACAACCTGCGTTTCGGGATGGTCTTCTGGGACATGGTGTTCCTGAAGGACAGCCTGCCCGATGCATCGACCGGCCAGTCCGCCGACTGGCAGCGCGGCCGCTATCTGGCGGGCGCGCTCGGCCACTGCGCGGAATGCCACACGCCGCGCGCGTTCACGGGCCAGCTCGACAGCGCGAAGCCGTTCGCGGGCGCGGCGCTCGGCCGTGTGGCGGCGCCCGACATCACGCCGGCCGGCCTGGCCGCGCGCGGCTGGACGGGTGCCGACCTGCAGACGTTCTTCGGCGTCGGCATCGCACCGCAAGGGTCGGCATTCGGCGAGATGTACCCGGTCGTGCACCTGAGCACGCAGTACATGGCGAAGGACGACCTGCGCGCGCTGTCCGTGTACCTGCTGGGCGATACGCCGCCGGCGCCGCAACCGGTGAAACCGGTGTCGGCCGACGCCGCGCAACTCGCCGCCGGCCGCTCGGTGTATCTCGCGGTCTGCGCGGGCTGTCACGGCTTCAACGGCGAAGGCAAGCCGCACGTGGCGGTGCCGATGAACGGCAATTCGACGGTGCGCCAGGGCGATTCCCGCAACCTGCTGGTCGCGATGCTCGACGGCATCGGCGAGCAGAAGTTTGCCGGGTTCGAGAACCTGCAGCCGATGCCCGGTTTCGCGCACACGCTGAGCGACGACGAACTCGCGCAGCTCGCGAACTACCTGCGTGCGACGTGGGGCGGCCAGCCCGCGAGCGTCACGCCGGCCGACGTGAAGGCCATGCGTTAAGTCGTGCCGCCGGGCAGGGCGTCGCGCGCGATTCAGCCGGTTTCCGGTGCTCGCGCGCGACGCGTCGCCCGATTTCTTGCGGCGGTTCTTCAGTAGCCGCCGCCCCCTCCGCCACCCCCTCCGCTGCCTCCCGCGCCGCCACCGCCATACCGGCTCATGCCCGGTCCCTGCGCAGGGCCACTCCCCGACGACATGCATCCCGCCGACAGGACGAGCACCAGCGCGGCGATCAGCGCCGCGGCCAACGTTGCCGATTTCATGTCCGCCTCCTTGCCACGCGCAGGCCGCGGGAAAGGCCGGTTCGCGTGAACCGCACGTCTGCGCGCTGACGAAACACGAGACGTTTCGGGATGGCCGTTTATTCCATGCTTTTTGTGGATCGTCGAACGCGAAGGGGCCGGATCGGAGCCGTCGCGCGGTGCCTTGGTACACTGCGGCACGCCGCCATTCCGATTCCGACTACAAAAACATGAGTGCCACCGTTGAGCGTCCGACGTCGCATCCGTCCCATTCCGTCGTGCTCGGCTGCGTGTCGTTTGCCGTCGGCGGCCCGCTGGTCGCGTCGCTCGCCTGGCCGGCCGTGATGCTGATCGCGTGGTCGTTGATCGACGGCCCGTCATGGGAGGTGCTGAAAGTCAGCGCCGGCATGGTGCTGCTGATCTTCTTCGCATCGTTCCTGTTCGGCTATTTCCTGCCGGCGACCGTGACGGGCGGCATCATGGGCGCAATCGGCACGCGGATCCGGCGGCGCTGGTTCGTGCTGCTGGGGATGATCGTCGGCGCCGGCGCGATGATCGGCTTCGTCGAACTCGAGATGGTCCTGATCAAATCCGACAAATTCGGCGACCTCAACACGATCGCCACGCTCGATGCGATCGTGACGTCGGCCGTGATGTCGTATTGGCTGCATCGACGGCTCGAACGCCGGCGTTGAACGTGAAGCGGTGCGCGATCGGGTGCCCTCGTCGATCGCGCGCCTGCAGCGGGGGCGCCGCGCGGCCGCTTCCGCGGCCTGCGGGCTGCCATGCTGTTCGTGAAGCGGGTGCCACCGTCGCGGTGGCCCACGATCAACGATAGACGAGATCGGCGCGGCGGTTCTGTGCCCAGGAATCCTCGTCGTGGCCGAGCGCCACCGGCTTTTCCTTGCCGAGGCTGACGGCCTCGAGTTGCGTGGCCGGCACGCCGAGCGTTTCGAGCCCGCTCATCACGGCCTGCGACCGGCGTTGGCCGAGCGCGAGGTTGTATTCGGACGTGCCGCGTTCGTCGGTGTTGCCCTGGATCAGCACGTGCCGCGCCGGATGGCTGCGCAGGTAGTCGGCATGCGCCTGCAGCAGCGACTGGTATTCGGGCTTGACGGAGTACTGGTCGAAATCGAAGTAGATGCTGCGCTTCGCGAGCGGGCTGTTCGGATTATTGAGCTCGTCGGCCGTCACCGTTGCGACGGCTTCGCTCGAGGGCGTCGGCGCCATGCCGGCATTCTCGGGCGTCTTGGCCGCGTGGTGGCAACCGGCCAGCAGTACGACGGTTGCCAGGACCGCAATTCGGTTCGTTTTGCTCATCGTTCGTCTCCTGCGGTTGACTGCGTTGAACGCGTGGGGCGTGCGATCGGCACGTCCGTATCCGGCCTCGACAGCGCGAAAGGTCCGGCACCCACGACGTGAATCGTGTTCGTAAGCCGGTGGTGCGCCATATGAAAGAGTGTCGCGACCGGAACGCCAAATCTCGGCGTCGCTGCAAACAGATTAGGAAAAATGTCACAGCGTGACCAGTTTCTCCGCATTTTTTTGCGCCGACGCGACAGACCGGGCGGCATTCTTGCCTTCGTGCGGGGCGATGCCACAGCGAAAAGGCCGCGCACGGGCGCGGCCTTTTCGGTTCAGGGGCGTGACGATCGGGCAGTGCCGGAACGCATGCCTTCGCGGTCGGCGTAGCGGCGTTGCACCGCACCGCGCCGCGTCGTCAGAACTTGTGCCGCAACCCCAGTGCGACGACGACCTGGTTGCTGTTCGCCGACGGCGTCAGCGTCCAGACGGTCGCGTTGAATGCAGGATTGCCGTTGCCGCCGCTCACGCTCTGGTAGACGCCTTCGAGATACGCATCGGTGCGCTTCGACAGCGCATAGTCCGCTTGCGCGACGACCTGGTTCCATTTCGGGCGCGTCTGGCCGGTGCGCGTGTCGAAGCGGCCCATCGTGTACGTGTACGCGGCCGAGAGGCTCAACGCACGCGTGACGAAGAAGTGCCCGTCGACCGTGAAGTTGTCGAACACCAGCGATTCACCCTTCAGCGGTGCGATGCCGCCGCCCTGGAGGACACCCGTCACGCCATCGGTGGTCGAATGCGACCACGCGGCGCCGACCGAATGCGGCCCGAACGCATAACGGCCGGCCGCGGCCCAGATCTGCTGGTTGCCACCCGTGATCGTCGCCGAGCCGTCGACCGTGCTGAGCGCGCCATTCGGGTTCGGCGCATTGCGGTCGCGGCTGATCTTCAGGTAGCCGGCGCCGAGCTTCACCGGCCCGTTCGCATACGACACCCCCGCGCTCCACGCCGCGTTGTTGGCGAACTGGCCGGCCGTGTTCGAGAACCCGTACATCGCGCCGAACGTCAGCCCCCGGTACGTCGGGCTCGTGTACTTCACCGCGTGATTGATGCGAAGGTTGCGGTTCGAATCGTCGTTGTCGTACGGATGAACTGCCAGGTTGCCGCCCCAGCCGGGGCCGGATGCGCCGAGCGGCGTCACGAAATCTAGGATCAGGTCGTACTGGCGGCCGAACGTGAGCGTGCCGGCCGTCTTCGAACTCAGGCCGATCCAGGCCTGGCGGCCGAACATGTCGACGCCTTTCTGCGACAGCGCGCCGGTGGTGCCCGAGAAACCGTTCTCGAGCGTGAAGACCGCCGCCGTCCCGCCGCCGAGATCCTCGCGGCCGCGCAGCCCCCAGCGCGACGCGTTCAGCGCACCGCTCGTCATCGCGACGGTGCCGCTGCCCGGCGAGCCGGCGCCGTGCGTGCGCTGGTTCGTCGCGTAGGTGATCGACGTATCGATCAGGCCGTACAGCGTCACGCTGCTCTGTGCGTGTACACCGCCCGACGCGAGAGCGGTCAGGCACGTGGCAATGGCGGTCCCCGCGAGTCGAGTGCTGGCGTGCTTGTTCATTTTGTAGGAATGCATAGGAGTTTTTATCGTTTTCCCGGCCCGGTGGCCGGCGGATCGAGCGGGCATTATTGGAGATCGTGCGGCGGTCGATTAAGGCGTTGCACAGGAAAGGTCCTCTGCGAAATCGCTCGGAATCGCGGCGGGACGGAAGACGAGGGCGTGCGGTGCGGTGGAACGCGAGCGCCGGGTTGGCGATGCGTTCGAGGGGGACGTCGGGGGATTCAGGCGGCCATCGCGTGATCGTCGGTCGAGCGATCGACGGCGAGCAGTCTAACGGCGAGCAACCGGCAGCGCGGCTTCGACGCCACCGCTGCGATACGCGGCGCGGACGGCGATCGCCCAGGCTTCGAGCGCTTCCGGCGAGAGCCAGGGCCGCAACCGAACCGCGACGCGCGGCAACGCGGCAAGCTGATCGCGCAGGCGCACGATCGACCGGCAGCCACGGAATGCCGACGATCGTGCATCGGGGCCCGACGCGGCTTCGGCAAGCTCGGCCGTCCACTCGACGCCGCGGTGGCCCCTGACTTCGTCGAGGTGCGGCAGATGACGCGCGTCGCCCGATAACGCGATCAACAGCGCGGCCCATTGCGCGCCGCGCCATCCAAGGGCCATGTCGCACGTGAGATCAGCCAGCAGCGCGTCGTCCAGCACGGACAGGCTTTGCTGGCACAGGTAGTGGAAGTCGAGCGGCTGGTAGCGAACCTGCGGGTAGTCGCGCAGCACATGCCCGAGTTCGGCGCCGGTCTCGACGGCGGCGGCCAGGAATTGTTCGGCCGGCGCGGGACGGTTCAGCAGCAGCGTCGGCACGCTCCGGTAGAGCCGGTAGATGTCGTCGGGGTGATAGTGCATCGCGAATGTCGGAGTGATCGACCGGCGCGCGCGGTGCGCCGTTCAGGTTTTCTGCTGGTCGCCGGACAGTAGTGCCGTATAACGCCGCTGCATTTCATCGGGTTCGACCGCTTCGATCGTATGCCCGATCAGCCATTCGTAACCGAACGGGTCGCGAATCTTGCCGGAACGCTCGCCGTAGAACTGGTCCTGGATCGCGCGTGTCAGCTGCGCGCCGGCCGCGATTGCGGCGGCGATCGTCGCGTCGGCGTCGTCGACATGCAGGTGAAGCGCGATCGGCGCCTGGCCATCCGGGTCGAGGGCGAAGATATCGTATTCGGGGAACTCGTCCGAGATCATCAGCGTGCATGGCCCGAGCTGCAATTCCGCGTGGCCGATGCGTCCCGACGGCTCGACGAGGCGGAATTTCTCCTGCGCGCCGAACGCCTTCGCATAGAACGCGATGGCGTCGTCTGCGTGCTTGGCGCGCAAATAGGGAAAGACTTCGTGAATCGCCATGGTGCTCTCCGGTTGATGGTGTGGGTGTCGCTCGATCCTGTCGGGCCACGCGGGCCCGGTGTTGAACAAAATTTACCGCCTCGCCCGGCATCGGGTCAGAGCGGAACGTGAAAGCCGTTCGCGTTCGCGCGTTGCCGGCACTCTTCCGGCGACAACCCCGTGAACGCGCGAAACTCGCGGTTGAAATGCGGCCGGTCGGCCTAGCTCGCGGCAAAGTTCATTCCGGATCGGAAACGGCGGGTCCGACGCCCAGACCGAGTCGATGAAGGGCCGCAGGGCGCCGCCGGGGCGGCGGCTGACGATCATGCCTTTACCGTGTCATGAACGGCGAACACGCCGATTCTACAAACGAATCGCGCGGGTGGGGGACGGGCGGCGATGGCGAGCGGATGCTGACCGGTGGACTGTCGTCCGCAATCCGCCGATCGGTCATTGTTGCGATTCCGCGGCGGGTCGAAAGCGATCGCGATACGCACCCGGGCTAAGGCCGACCTTCTCCTTGAACAGCCGGCAGAAAGAGCTCGTATCGCTGTATCCCACCTGGGCCGTGATCCGCTCGAGGCTGAGATCGCCGGCCTCCAGCAAACCGCGCGCGGCTTCGATGCGCAGGCTCTGCAAATACCGCAAGGGCGGCTGATTCAGCGCGGCCTGGAATCGGCGGATGATCGTGCGCTCGCTCACGCCAAGGTCATGCGCCATCGCCGACATCTTCACGTCCTTCGTCATGTTCTTCTGCAGCCAATGCTGCGCGCGGTGAACCAGCGAATCGGCGTGCGTCTTGTCCGTCAGCAACGGGAGGTACGGCGATTGCCTGGTCTGGCTCACGTCGATCAGCATCGTTTTGGCGCACTGTGCCGCGATGATCGCCCCAGCGAAACGCTCGATGACATGGATGGTCTGCAGCAGGTAGGACGCTGACGCACCGGCACAGATCAGTCGATCCGCCTCGGTGACGACGGGTTCCAGTTGAAGGTCGACACGGGGAAACCGGTGGCGAAACTGGTCGGCCAGCCACCACGTGGTCGTTGCAGGCCGTCCGTCCAGGAGGCCGGTGTTGGCCAGCACGAACGTGCCGGTGCAGTTTGCCGCAAGGTAGGCCCCCGCGTTCCATTGCGAAACCAGCCAGTCGCATGCGGCAGACTGTCGTGCCAGCAACTGGTCGAACGCCTTGCCGCTCGCATAGTGCGCGCTGGGAATGAAAACCAGGTCGAACTGCTCTTGCGGCCGGATCGGCTCCGTGTTCAGTTGTAGCCCGTTGCTCGCCATCACGGGCTTCCCCGTCGGAGATAAGAACCGCCATTCGAACTGCGCATGTCCATCGCCCCGCTGTCGCCGCAAATGCGAGTTCGCAATCTGGAGGATGTCGGCGAACCCGCCCAGGCTGGAGGCGTAGCAATCGTCATACGCAAGGATGGCGGCGCGGGGCATGGCGTGTCGGATATCGCACTCAATGTGTCAGTTTAGCCAATGTACGGTAATTCGAACTGCGAGGAAACTGTCCAGGTCCACCGGGGGCCAGTCGCGTTTCCGGCTTGCGAAGGCGCTTTCGTCTCAACCTGAACCGAAAACATCATGAAAACCAGGATCACCGAACTCTTCGGCATCGACTATCCGATCATCCAGGGCGGCATGCACCACGTCGGGTACGCGGAGCTGGCGGCAGCCGTCTCCAATGCCGGCGGCCTCGGCATCATTACCGGCCTGACCCAGCGATCGCCGGCGGATCTCGCTGCCGAAATCCGGCGTTGCCGCGAGATGACCGACAAGCCGTTCGGCGTGAACCTCACGTTCCTGCCGACGGTCACGTCCCCTGACTATCCCGGCTATATCCGGGCCATCGTCGAAGGCGGGGTCAAGATCGTCGAAACGGCCGGCAACAACCCGCAGCCCTACCTGGCCGCGCTCAAGGACGCGCATGTCAAGGTGATCCACAAGTGCACGTCGGTTCGTCATGCGCTCAAGGCCGAATCCATTGGCTGCGATGCGGTCAGCGTCGACGGATTCGAATGCGGCGGCCATCCGGGCGAGGACGACATTCCGAACTTCATCCTGCTGCCGCGCGCGGCCGACGAGCTCAAGATCCCGTTCGTGGCCTCCGGCGGCATGGCTGATGGCCGGTCGCTGGTTGCCGCACTTTCGCTGGGCGCGGACGGCATCAACATGGGCACGCGCTTCATTGCCACCCGCGAGGCGCCGGTGCACGAGAACGTGAAGCAGGCGCTGGTCGCGGCGACCGAACTGGACACGCGGCTGGTCATGCGCCCGTTGCGCAATACCGAGCGCGTGCTGCGCAATGCCGCGGTCGACCGCATCCTCGACAAGGAAAGCAAGCTCGGCGCCAGTATCCGGTTCGACGATATAGTCGAAGAGGTCGCCGGCGTGTATCCGCGCATCATGAAGGAGGGCGCGCTCGACGCGGGCGCCTGGTCGTGCGGCCTGGTCGTCGGGTTGATCCGCGATATTCCGACCGTGAAGGAGCTCGTCGATCGCATCGTAAGCGAGGCGACGGAGATCATTCGCGGCCGGCTGGCAGGTATCGCGGGTTGATATCGAAGTGAGACACGAGATGCCGCTGGCCTTCGGTGACGAAGGTGACGAACGAGCGGCGTCGAACGCGCGATGAGCGGCCTGTTGCGGAGTTCATCGCCCCCGCTCCATCGCGAACCCGTGCTCGCGATCGAATCGCGCGATCGCCAAAACGCATGTTGACGGATCTTGTCGCCGCGCAGCGATATAATTCGCGCTCCGAGGGCATTCGAGCCCGACCGCGAATACAAGACAAGAAGAAGCAGACATGGCTCCGTCTCAACCGCATGCATTGCAGCGTCCGCCCGCTGAAGTCCTGTATGCCGATCAGCTCGCCGAGCTGAAGGCGCAGGATGGCGGCCAACCCCGTCCGCCGGGCTGGCAACTGAGCCTGACGGCCGCTCGTGCATTCATTGCCGGCGATCGCTCGCTCGGCATTGCGCCGAAAATCGTCGCGCCGATCGCAAGCATCGAGCGCATGCTCGTCACGCTCGCCACCGGCCGCGGACTGATGCTGGTCGGCGAACCGGGTACCGCGAAGTCGATGCTGTCCGAGCTGCTGGCGGCCGCGATCAGCGGCACGTCGACGCTGACGATCCAGGGCGGCGCATCGATCACCGAAGACCAGATCAAGTACGGCTGGAACTACGCGTTGTTGATCAACGAAGGACCGAGCCCGCGCGCGCTCGTGCCCGCGCCGCTGTACCAGGGCATGCACGACGGCAAGATCGTGCGCTTCGAGGAAATCACGCGCGCGCCGCTGGAGGTGCAGGACTGCCTGCTCGGCATGCTGTCGGATCGCGTGATGGCGGTGCCCGAACTGCATGGCGAACACGGGATGCTGTATGCGCGCGAGGGTTTCAACATCATCGCGACCGCGAACACGCGCGATCGTGGCGTGAACGAGATGAGCGCGGCGCTCAAGCGGCGCTTCGATTTCGAAACCGTGTTTCCGATTCTCGACTTCGACAGCGAACTCGCGCTCGTGCGCGAAGCCAGCGCGCGCCTGCTGGCCGGCAGCGGCATTCCGGCGGCCGTGCCGCAGCCGGTGCTGGAACTGCTGATCACCACGTTTCGCGATCTGCGCGGCGGGGCCGGCGACGGCACAGGCAGCGACGGCGCGATGGATCGGTTGACGGCGGTGATGTCGACAGCCGAAGCGGTGAACGTCGCGCATGCGGTCGGGGTGCGCGCTTGGTTCCTCGAGCAACGCGAAGGATCGCCGCAGGATCTCGTCGACTGCATCGCCGGCACCGTCGTCAAGGACAACGCCGACGATCGCGCGAAGCTGCGCCGCTACTTCGAACAAAAGGCCGCGCGGCGCGAAGGGGCGCACTGGCGCGCGTACTACGCGGCACGCCACCGTCTGCCGTGACGCGCGACATGAAGGCGACCGATCGCGGCGGCATGCCGGGGCGGGGACGGATTGCGCCCAACGCGTTCGACGTACACGGCATGCACTGCGTGCACGGCGGCAAGGGCAGGCCGGGCGCCATCGCCGGCGCCGCATGCCTCGACGTCGACTGACGGGCGGCGCATGCAGACCGAGACGTCCAGCAACCCGCACATCGTCGGCATCCGGCATCACAGCCCCGCCTGCGCGCGGCTGGTGGCCGAGCGTATCCGGGCGCGGCGGCCGCGCTACGTGCTAATCGAAGGGCCGGCCGACTTCAACGGCCGGCTCGACGAACTGTATCGTCCGCACCGCCTGCCGATCGCGATCTACAGCTATCTGTCCGGCGATGCCGCCCATTACGGCTCGTGGACCCCGTTCGCCGAGCATTCGCCGGAATGGCAGGCCTTGCAGGCGGGGCGCGAAGTCGGCGCGTCGGTTCGCTTCATCGACCTGCCCGCGTGGCACGCGGCGTTCTCGCAGCGGGAGAACCGCTATGCCGATGTCGCGGACGCCGAACACGAGGCACGTGCCGCCGCCTACGAGCGCGCGCTGGCGGACACGCTTGCCGTGCAGGGCCGCGATGCGCTCTGGGACCACCTGTTCGAGAACGTCGGCGAGACGCCGGACGCGCTGGACGAGCTCGCGCAGCGCCTGTCGACCTACTTCTCGCATCTGCGCGACGCCGATCCGGGCTCGCTCGGCAACCAGGCACGCGAACGGATGATGGCGCGCTGGATCGCGTGGGCCGTCGCCGAAGCCGGCGGGCGGGCGGACGACGTGCTGGTGGTCTGCGGCGGCTATCACGCGCCGGCGCTGGCACGACTCTGGCGCACGCTGCCGGCCGCGTTGCCCGATACGCCCGAACCCGGCGCGCTCGATGGCGGCGCCTGCACCGTGCTCGATGAACAGACTGAACAGACGGACGACGCCGGCGTGCCCGTGACGGATGCGAATACCGCCGACGGGGCCGCGCGCGGCGTCCGCTACGGTTCCTATCTCGTGCCTTACACGTTCAAGCGCCTCGACGCATTCGCGGGCTACGCGTCGGGCATGCCTTCGCCGGCCTATTACCAGTGGGTCTGGGCGTACGGCACGGAAGAGGCCGCGCGGCGTGTGCTCGAAAACGTGATGCAGCGGCTGCGCGCGCGCAAGCTGCCGGTATCGACTCCCGCCCTGCCGGGCGCGGCACGCCACGCGTGTCGACGCCGCGGCTGCGGCAGCACGAGTCGCCTTTTCCGTCCGCCTGCGTGCCCCGCTCGCCGATTCGAGCGGCGAACGCCGTGCGGCG
>NZ_JAAGPM010000200.1:0-10967 GCF_017104865.1 Burkholderia sp. Ac-20349 | reverse complement strand
CGCCGCGTGCGACGTATGCCGGCGCGTGTTCTGGGAAGGCTCGCACTGGCGACGCATGCGCACGGTGGTCGACGCGATGCGCGCGCCGCCACCGCCGCCGGCCGGCGAACGCGACGCCTGAAAAAAACAAAACCCCGCATGCGTGAACATGCGGGGTCTCGCGACTGGCGGCCGGCGGTGCCGGCCCCGGGCGAAGCGCTTAGTTTGCTGCGCCTGCGTCGTTCGTGCCGGCTGCCGATGCGGCGGCGGCCTTCGCCTTGCCCTTGGCCGAACCGTGGTGCTTCAGCTGGTGCTTCGGCTTGCTGTGATCCTTCTTGGCCGGTGCCGGAGCTGCTGCCGACGTGTCGGCTGCCGGCGCGGACGCCTGTGCGAATGCCGAAACCGATGCGAGTGCGAATGCTGCGGCGATGATCGAAGCGAGCGTCTTCTTCATTGTTCTTCCTTTAGCGGAGAAAAAATCAAACGTACCGGTAAGTAAAGATGCGAGGCATTCGCATCGGAGCCCCAGGCCGCGAGGCCGGCTTTCGCCGTTCCGTCGCGACAAAACCTGACGCACTGGTTCCATAACGCACCGCGTTCGCGGCAAGTTGACACGTTGCTTGCGCCCCTCGGGTTTCCCCGGGGGCGCACGCATATTCCCGTGCCGGCGACCGGTCCGGCCGTCGCCGCGGCGGCGCTGCAAACCCGCTCGCACGCCATCGGGGCGGCGCTTATACTGGCGTCCATCCGTCCCTTTCCCCGGAAACCGGATCGCGGCCGGTCGCCAGACCGCCGCCGTCTCGAGGCGCTCAAATTGCCCGATCACAATCTGGACAAACTGAAGATCGACCGGCGTCCGCTCGCACCGGCGCCCCGCCGGCGCCGGTGGCTGCGCTATGCGGTCGCCGCCGCGGTCGTCATCGTCGCGATCGCCGCCGGCCTCGCGCTGACCGGCCGGCCGGCGGTCGAAACCACGACCGTCACGTCCGCCTACCCGTACCAGAACGACACGCAACTCAATGCGACCGGCTACGTCGTGCCGCAGCGCAAGGCCGCGGTCGCGTCGAAGGGCCAGGGGCGCGTCGAATGGCTTGGCGTGCTCGAAGGCACGCGCGTGAAGAAGGACGAGATCATCGCGCGCCTCGAAAGCCGCGACGTCGAGGCCTCGCTGGCGCAGGCGCTCGCACAGGTGAAGGTCGCCCGCGCCAACCTCGGCGTCGAGCAGGCCGAACTGAAGGACGCCGAGATCGCGTTGCGCCGCACCTCGGTACTCGCGCCGAAGGGCGCCGTGCCGGCCGCGCAGCTCGACACCGACACGGCCCGCGTGAACAAGGCGCGCGCGTCGGTCAACAGTGACCAGGCCGCGATCGCGTCCGCCGAGGCCAACGCGCAGGCCGCGCAGGTCGCGGTCGACCAGACGGTGATCCGCGCGCCCTTCGACGGCATCGTGCTCGCGAAGCACGCGAACGTCGGCGACAACATCACGCCGTTCTCGTCCGCGTCGGACAGCAAGGGCGCCGTCGTGACGATCGCCGACATGGACACGCTCGAGGTCGAGGCCGACGTCGCCGAATCGAATATCGCGAAGATCCGCGCCGAGCAGCCGTGCGAGATCCAGCTCGACGCGCTGCCCGACATGCGCTTCGCGGGCCGCGTGTCGCGCATCGTGCCGACCGTCGATCGCTCGAAGGCCACCGTGCTCGTGAAGGTGCGCTTCGTCGACCGCGACGACCGCGTGCTGCCCGACATGAGCGCGAAGATCGCGTTCCTGTCGAAGCCCGTGTCGGCGCAGGACCGGCAGCCCGTGACGGCCGTGCAGGCGAGCGCGGTCGTCGAGCGCGACGGCCGGACGGTCGTGTTCGTCGTGAAGGACGACACCGTGCACGCGACGGCCGTGACGGCCGGCCTGCGGATCGGCGAACTCGTCGCGATCCGCGGCGTGAAGCCCGGCGACTCGGTCGTGCTCGCGCCGGGCACGAAGCTGAAGGACGGCGCGAAAGTGACCGTCGCGAAGAAGTAGCGCACGCGTGAACGACGCCCCGCCGCCCCTCGTCGAGCTCAGCCACGTCGCGAAGTCGTACCGGCGCGGCAACCAGATCGTGCCCGTGCTGACCGACATCACGCTCGACATCGGCGAAGGCGACTTCGTCGCACTGATGGGGCCGTCCGGCTCCGGCAAGAGCACGCTGCTCAACCTGGTGGCCGGCATCGACCGGCCCGACAGCGGCGAGCTGCGCGTGGGCGGGCTGGACATCTCGCTGCTCGCGGAGGCGCAGCTGGCCGAATGGCGCGCGGCGAACGTCGGCTTCATCTTCCAGTTCTACAACCTGATGCCGGTGCTCACCGCGTTCGAGAACGTCGAGCTGCCGCTGATGCTCACGCACCTGTCGCGCCGCGAGCGGCGCGAGCGCGTCGAACTCGTGCTCGACATGGTGAACCTCGGCGACCGGACGAGCCACTATCCGTCCGAGCTGTCGGGCGGCCAGCAGCAGCGCGTCGCGATCGCGCGCGCGCTGATCACCGATCCGGTGCTGATCGTCGCCGACGAGCCGACCGGCGACCTCGACCGCGCGTCGGCCACCGACGTGCTCGCGATGCTGCAGCGGATGAACGCCGAGCTCGGCAAGACGATCATCATGGTGACCCACGACGCGCACGCGGCCGGCGCCGCGCGCTCGCTCGTGCATCTGGAAAAAGGGGAGCTGATCGATGGGCACGCCGGCTGACCGGCTGCGGGAGCGCGCGCGATGTACGTGCTGAAGCTGATCGCGCGCAATGCGCTGCGGCACCGGCTGCGCACGCTGCTGACCGTGCTCGGGCTGACCATCGCCGTGCTCGCGTTCGGGCTGCTGCACACCGTGGTCGACGCGTGGTACGCGGGCGCGGCCGCCGCGTCCAGCGGGCGGCTCGTCACGCGCAACGCGATCTCGCTCGTGTTTCCGCTGCCCGTGAGCTACGAGAACCGGATCCGCGGCGTCGACGGCGTGACGGCCGTGGTCCGCTCGAACTGGTTCGGCGGCATCTACCGCGACCCGAAGAACTTCTTCGCGAGCTTCGCGGTGTCGGACAACTATCTCGACCTGTATCCGGAATTCATCATCCCGGCGCAGCAGCGCGCCGACTACGACCGCGACCGCCGCGGCTGCCTCGTCGGCCGCCAGCTCGCCACGCAATTCGGCTTCAAGATCGGCGACGTGATCCCGCTCAAGGGCACGATCTATCCCGGCACGTGGGATTTCGTCGTGCGCGGGATCCTCGACGGCCGCGACGACTCGACGATCACACGCCAGCTGGTGTTCCACTGGGACTACCTGAACGAGACGGTGCGCCAGCGCACGCCGAAGCAGGCCGACCAGGTCGGCGTGTTCGTGCTCGGCGTCGCGAACCCCGACGACGGCGCGTCGATCGCGCGCAACGTCGACGCGGTGTTCAAGAACTCGCTCGCGGAAACGCTGACCGAGACCGAGCAGGCGTTCCAGCTCGGCTTCGTCGCGATGTCGAACCAGATCATCGCGGCGATCCGTCTCGTGTCGTACGTCGTGATCCTGATCATCATGGCCGTGATGGCCAACGCGATGGCGATGAGCGCGCGCGAACGCACGGCCGAATACGCGACGCTGAAGGCGCTCGGCTTCGGCCCCGGGTTCCTCGCGCTGATCGTGTTCGGTGAATCGGTCGTGATCGCGGTGGCCGGCGGCGGGCTCGGGATCCTCGCGACGCCGCCGGCCGCCAGCCTGTTCAAGCAGGCGGCCGGCGGCATCTTCCCGGTGTTCAAGGTGTCGACCGAAACGGTCATGCTGCAGGCCGCGTGCTCGGTCGCGGTCGGCTTCGCGGCCGCGATCGTGCCGGCGTGGCAGGCGGCGCGCGTGCGGGTCGTCGAAGGCCTGCGGGCGATCGGCTAGACCATGGCGATCCCGCTCAACTACATCGCGCGCAACCTGTGGACCCGGCGGCTCACCACCGCGCTGACCGCCGGCGGGATGGCGCTCGTGATCTTCGTGTTCGCGACGGTGCAGATGCTCGACGCGGGGCTCACGAAGACGCTCGTGTCGACCGGCGAACCCGACAACGCGGTGGTGATCCGCAAGGGTGCCGAAACCGAGATCCAGAGTTCGATCGACCACCAGCAGGCCAACGCGCTCGAGATGCACCCGGCCGTCGCGCTCGGCCCCGACGGCCGGCCGCTCGTGTCGAAGGAAGCGGTCGTGCTGATCTCGCTGGTGAAGACGTCGACCGGCAAGCCGTCGAACGTCGTGATCCGCGGCGTGTCGCCGGCCGGCCTCGCGCTGCGTCCGCACGTGAAGCTCACCGCGGGCCGCCTGTTCACGCCCGGTTCGTCGGAAATCATCGTCGGCAGCGCGATCGCGAAAGGGTTCAGCGGCACGCAGCTCGGCGACAGCCTGCATTTCGCGCAGCGCGACTGGACCATCGTCGGCATCTTCGACGCGGGCGGCAGCGGCTTCGATTCGGAGATCTGGGGCGACGTCGACCAATTGATGCAGTCGTTCCGGCGCACCAGCTATTCGTCGGTGGTGCTGCGCATCCCGAGCGCCGACGGCTTCGCGCGCTTCAAGGCCGACATCGACGTCGACCCGCGCCTCACCGACGAGGCGAAACGCGAACAGACCTTCTATGGCGACCAGTCGAAGGCGCTGTCGAAGTTCATCAACATCCTCGGCATCACGCTGTCGACGATCTTCTCGATCGCCGCGATGATCGGCGCGATGATCACGATGTATGCGTCGGTCGCGAACCGCGTCGCCGAGATCGGCACGCTGCGCGCGCTCGGCTTCAAGCGCACCAACGTGCTCGCCGCGTTCCTGCTGGAAGCGCTGCTGCTCGGCTTCGTCGGCGGCGTCGCGGGGCTCGCATGCGCATCGCTGATGCAGTTCGCATCGTTCTCGACGACCAACTTCCAGACCTTCTCGGACCTGTCGTTCCGCTTCGTACTGACGCCCGCGATCGTCGTGAAGACACTGCTGTTCTCGCTGGTGATGGGGCTCGTCGGCGGGTTCCTGCCGGCGATGCGCGCCGCGCGGCTGAAGATCGTCGACGCGCTGCGCGCGCAGTGACGCGCCCCTCCGCCGCTCAACGTTCGCGCGACACCCACGCGCCGTGGAATCCGGCCGGCACGCGGCGCGGCAGATGCACGATCGCGACCGGCCCCGCGTCGATCGCGCGCGCATCGAGGATCACGACGTCGCTCGTATCCGTCGCCGCGCGGTAGACCATCACCAGCAGCCAGCCGTCGTCCTCGTCGACACCGCCCGGGCGCGGCACGAACACGGGCTCGCCGTTCTGGTCGCCGGGCGGCACCGCGTAATGCGTCGTCGTGCCGCGCGCGTGGTCGAAGCGCATCACGCCGCGCATTTCCGCGTTGTTCGGCTGCTCGACCGCATACAGGTAGCGGTAGCTGCGCCCGGTCCGGCTTTCGTTGATGCGCGGCAACTCGATGCCGCCATCGGCGAGCGGCCCTTCGTCGATCAGCCCGTTCGCCGTATCGATCACGTAGCGCCACAGCTCGCCGACCGGGTTGTCGGCGAAGCGGCCCGTACCCGCGTCGAGCCGCAGGAATGACGGATAGCGCACCGCATCGAGCACGATGCACGACGCGTCGCAGTCGTACGCGTTCACGACGTGCAGGATGAAGCACGGCTCGACGCCGAACCAGCGCACGGCGCCGCCGTGGCGCGGGAGCACACCGATGCGTGCGGGCCGGTCGTCGTGCCAGCGCAGCGGCATCCGATGGCCCTGCTTCAGCAGCGAGAAGTCGTAGCCGACGTTCAGGTCGAGCAGCAGGCTGCGGGTTTCGGTGATCGCGAGGTCGTGCATCATCGACGGCGCGCCCAGGTCGATCTCGATATCGACGCGTTGCACGCCCTGCGCGTCGGCAACGCCATAGCGCAGCCACGGCGCACGCCAGTCCGCGCGAAACGCGATCAGCTCGCCCGTGACCGGATCGACCTTCGGATGCGCGGTCATCCCGCCGCCGAAGCCCGCGTGCCGCGCCGGCACGCCGAGCGAATCGAGCCCCGGCGTGATCGCGAACGGCGCGCCGCCCTCCGACAGCGCGAGCAATTCGCCCGCGTGCTGCAGCACGCTCACGTTCGGATTGGTGTCGGGCAGTTGCGGCGCCGCTGCGGGCGCATGCACGGCGGCCCAGCGCTGCGTGCGTGCCCAGCGGTTCCGGTAGCCGGTCGCGCGGCCGTTGTCGAACGCGATCGCATGCAGCATCGCCGCTTCCGGCCACCACGACAGCACGTCGTTCCCTTCGAAGCGGCCGCCCGGCGGATTCGGGCCGTTGCGCAGCAGCGTGCCGGCAAGTTCGTGCGGGATGGCGCCGGTCACGCGCAGGTCGACGAGATCGACCTCGTCGGCGACCGGCGCGATCGCGCCACTGTTCAGATCGAATACGGTCATTGCGTCAAATGCTCCGTTCAGCAGTCTTCGGTAGACGGCGGCAGCTCGCCGCGCGCCAGCGCGAGCGCGTGGTCGCGCACATCGTCCGGCCAGCCGGCGATCAGCTCGGTGAGCCGTGCCGGGTCGTTTGCATACAGCGCGCGCGCGGCCTCCTCGAAACCGGGCAGGTCGCCCGCCATCGCCGACATGAAGTGGTACGCACGCGCCTGCGCATCGCGGAGACGATCGGCCGCCGCATGCGTGCGCCGTGCGTCCTCGACGAGCTTGCGCAACGCGACGGACGCGCCGCCCGGCTGCGCGGCCAGCCAATCCCAGTGACGCGGCAGCAGCGTGACCTCGCGCGACACGACGCCGAGCTTCGGCCGGCCGCGGCCGCGCTGTTCGCCCGCGCCGGCCTGCTCGCCGGCGGTGCCGGTGGCATCGCCCGACGGCGGCGCATAGCGCGCGCGGATCTCGTCCGCCGTGCCGCGCAGGTCGAGGTCGATCGAGCGGCCCGTCGCATCGTCGAAGATCAGGATCGTGCCGGTCATCGCATCGCCGGCCGCCTGCCGGACCGCAAGCGCGACCGTCGCGAGCGGGCCCGACGCGAGTCGCCGGTGGCCGTCGAACGCCGTATAGGAAGGAAGCAGTGTGGTGGTGGTCATCATGGTCGCCCGCAGGCTGGAATCGGAATGACGCTATTTTTATCCGGGTATAAATGAGATGTCAATATTATCCGGGTAAAAATTGTCGGCGACGCGATCCATCCTTCGGGCGATCACGACACCGGTCAGATCGCCCTGGCCGGCATCGCGATGCCGCGTGCGCTTGCCAGCGCGTCGTCGAGCGACACATGCCCATCGAACGACGACGACGCCGGCAGCGGCAGGTTTTCCTCGATCGCCTGCGCGAACCGCACGCCTGCATCGTCGGCGAGCCGTGCACGCAGTGCGGCGATGCGCGGGAACGTTTCGGGCTCGAACACCGCGTGATAATCGGCCCAGCGCGCGATCCCGGCGAAGTACGCGTCGGCCAGCGTGCGCTGTGCGCCCAGCAGCCACGGGCCGTCACCGCGCTCGAGCATCGCCTCGAGCTGCCGGTGCGCCTTCAGCACCTTGCCGCGGCCGTACGCCTGCAACGCCGCTTTCTCGGCGCCTGCGGAGTCGTGTTCGTACACGTACCAGAGCGCACCGAACGCGTTGAAGAACGTCGTGTTCAGCCACGCGAGCATCCGGTTCAGCCGGTCGAAATCCGCGCTGCCCTGGCGGAACGCGAGGCCGCTGTCGAGCGCCTGCGCGCCGATGTGGCCGAGGATCGCGAGGCTTTCGGTCAGCACGTCGCCGTTCGCGGTCACGAACGCCGGGGTCTCGGCGACGGGGTTCAGCGCGAGGAACGCGTCGCTCGTCACGACGCCCGGCATCGAGATGCGCGACAGCCGGTACGGGCGGCCGATCCATTCGAGCGCAACGATCGAGCCGAACGAGCAGCCGGCGGGAATGCCGTAGAGAAGGATGGGAGACATCGGGAGATTCCGCAGAAGTTGAACGAGCGGTCATGCTCCCACGGCGAACGATGGCGCAGTAGCCGCTAAAATCGAAACCCGTCGTTTCTCCATATGGACGCTGGAAGTGAACCTGAACGATCTCTACCTGTTCGTGCAGGCGGTCGACGCCGGCAGCATGTCGGCCGCCGCGCGCCGGCTCGACCTGCCGAAATCGACGGTCAGCAAACGTGTTGCCGAGCTCGAGCGCACGCTCGGCGCGCGGCTCGTGCATCGCACGTCGCGCAGCTTCCGGCTCACGCCGGTCGGCGCCGAATTCTTCGAACATGCCCGCGCAGCCGTGATCGAGGCCGAAAGCGCGCGCGACGCGGTGCTGCGGCAAGCCGCCGAGCCGGCCGGCGTCGTGCGGATCACGAGCTCGGTGCCGGTCGCGCAGCACATCCTCGCGCCCTGCCTGCCGGCGCTGGCGATCGCGCACCCGAAGCTGCTGCTGCAGATTCACGCGAGCGACCGCCTCGTCGACATCGCGCAGGAAGGCTTCGACATCGCGGTGCGCAGCCATTTCGCGCCACTGCCCGATTCCGCGCTCGTGCAACGGCCGCTCGCGGCATCGCCGATCATCGCCGTGGCGTCACCGGCCTATCTCGCGCGTGCCGGCACGCCGGACGCGCCGGCCGATCTCGCGCAGCATGACGGGCTGCAACCGGGCCAACAGCCGTGGCGGCTGCAACGCGGCGGCGACACCATCGACGTGATGCCGCGCCTGCGCCTGCAGGCCGACGAATCGACGCTGCTGCTGCAGGCGGCGACGGCCGGCCTCGGCATCGCGTGCCTGCCCGACTGGATCGCCGGCGCCGCGCTCGCGTCCGGTGCCCTCGTGCGCGTGTTGCCCGGCTGGTGCGCCGGCACCGTCACGACGACGCTGCTGATGCCGCACCGGCGCGGCCAGTTGCCCGGCGTGCGCGCCGCCGTCGAGTTTCTCGCGCAGCACGTGGCGCGCCATCACGGCCCCCCCTGCGGACGACGCACGGGCCTGAGCGATCGCCCGACCGATCGATTCAAATCCTGAATCGATCAAGTCAGCAATTGGCATGAAGGCGCAAATTTCGACATGACAGAATGGCCCGGACGCCCTGCCCTCCGGCAGCGGCGTCCGGCCTCCGGCCGGCAGCACCTACACGAATAGCGCGCACTGACGCGCCTGCCGCACGACGGCACCTTCCGCCCTTCGGAGGAGACAGTCATGAATCCGCTTCAAGCGCTGCCGGCGTCCGCGTCGGCAACGGCCCGGCGCACGCGCGTGCGCTGGCTGGTGCTGACCGTCCTGTTCGCGGTCACGACGATCAACTATGCGGATCGCGCGGCAATCGCGATCGCGGGCCCGAGCCTTGCCCGCGCACTGCACCTGAGCCACGTGCAGATCGGCTTCATCTTCTCCGCGTTCGGCTGGTCGTACGTGGTCGCCCAACTGCCGGGCGGCTGGCTGCTCGACCGCTACGGGTCGCGCATCGTCTACGCGTTCAGCATCTTCTTCTGGTCGCTGTTCACGCTGCTGCAGGGCTCGATCGGCTTCTTCGGCGGTGCGGCCGCGTTCGCGCTGCTGTTCGGGCTGCGCTTCCTGGTCGGCGCGGCCGAGGCGCCGTCGTTCCCGGCCAACAGCCGGATCGTGTCCGCGTGGTTCCCGGCCGCCGAGCGCGGCACCGCGTCGGCGATCTTCAACGCCGCGCAGTACGCGGCGACCGTCTTGTTCGCGCCGTTGATGGGCTGGCTCGTGCACGCGTTCGGCTGGCAGTCGGTGTTCGCGGTGATGGGCGTGCTCGGCTTCGCGTTCGTCCTGGTGTGGAACCGCACGATGTACGACCCGAAGGACCACCCGAACATCAACCGCGCGGAACTCGACTACCTCACCGAAGGCGGCGCGCTCGTCAACATCGACCAGGCGACGGGCGGACGCGACGGCGGCCCGTCGATGCGCCACGTGAAGGCGCTGCTGAAGAGCCGGATGTTGATCGGCGTGTACGTCGCGCAGTACTGCATCAACGCGCTCACCTATTTCTTCATCACGTGGTTTCCCGTCTATCTCGTGCAGGCGCGCGGGATGTCGATCCTCAACGCGGGGCTCGTCGCGTCGATCCCGGCCGTGTGCGGGTTCCTCGGCGGGATTCTCGGCGGCATCGTGTCCGACGGGCTGCTCAAGCAGGGCCGCTCGCTGTCGGTCGCGCGCAAGGTGCCGATCGTGTTCGGCATGCTGCTGTCGATGTCGATGATCGTCTGCAACTACACCGATTCGCATGTGCTCGTCGTGCTGTTCATGGCGCTGTCGTTCTTCGGCAAGGGGCTCGGCGCGCTCGGCTGGGCCGTCAACGCCGACACCGCGCCGCGCCAGATCGCAGGCTTGAGCGGTGCGCTGCTCAACACGTGCGGCAACCTCTCCAGCATCACGACGCCGATCGCGATCGGCTACATCGTCGACCGCAGCGGCTCGTTCAACGGCGCGCTGGTCTATGTCGTCGCGCACGCGCTCGTCGCCGTGATCTGCTACCTGTTCGTCGTCGGCGAGATCCGCCGCGTCGAGCTTCAATGAACGACGCGGGCCGCGCCGGCCTGGCCGGCGGCCCGCGCGCACTTCCGGAACCAGGAGAGAACCGATGTCCGAATCAAGCCGTGCCGGCACCCCGCGCGTCACGCGCATGCAGGTGATCCCCGTCGCCGGCCGCGACAGCATGCTGCTCAACCTGTGCGGCGCGCACGCGCCGTACTTCACGCGCAACCTCGTGATCCTCGACGACAGCAGCGGACACACCGGCGTCGGTGAAGTGCCGGGCGGCGAAGGGATCCGCCACGCGCTCGAACGCATGACGGATCGCGTGGTCGGCCAGTCGATCGGACGCTATCAGGCGACGCTCAACGCGGTGCGCGCGGCGTTGTCCGGCGCGGACGCGGGTGCGGGTGCGGGTGCGGGTGCGCGGCGCCGAGCGTGCGCTGTCGTGCGGCGTCGACGAAGTGAACCTCGTGATGTCGATGAGCGAAAGCCACAACCGCGCGAACCTGCGGATGACGCGCGAGCAATCGTTCGCGCAGTTGCGCG
>NZ_JAAGPM010000019.1:0-79099 GCF_017104865.1 Burkholderia sp. Ac-20349 | reverse complement strand
CCATTCGATCACCTTGACCTCGGCCTTCACGCCGATCTTCGCGAGGTCGGCCTGCAGCAGCTCCGCGCCGACCTTCGGATTCGGGTTCAGCACGCTGCCGGTCGGGCGCGTCCAGATCGTCGTCGAGTGGGCAGCCTGTCTTGCCGCCTGCGTGGAGGCCGGTGCGACCGCGTTCCTCGAGCTCGGCCCCGGCCGCGCGCTGGCCGAGATGGCCGGTGGCGCGTATCCGGCGCTGCCGGCGCGCAGCCTCGCGGATTTCCGTTCCGTCGACGGCGTGGCGAGCTGGCTCGCACGCGTCGCGGCGGCCTGATCGGCGGCGTGAAAAAGGGCCTGTAATCCGTTCGCCGGGCGCCGGTTTTGCGCTGTGTGTTGCGCCGGCGCAGCAGCATCGCAGCCGGTGCTTGCCACCCGAATTGGCGTCGCTACAATGGCGCCCGCCATGAGACCCGCCGCCTTCCTTCTCGCCGCGCTTTGCTGCGCGCCGAGCGCCCACGCCGCCCAGATTCCGTCCGATGCCGCAGCGGTCGGCACATACTTTTCGTATGACAATGCCGCGGCCGACGCGACCGTCGACCTGATCGGGCAGGCGCAGCGCCGCGTGCTGCTGGCCGGCTATACGCACGTGCCGCCGGCGGTCGCGAGCGCGCTGCGCGCGGCCCGCTCGCGCGGGATCGAGGTGCGTGTCGTGCTCGTGCGCTCGCCGCGCGCGGGCAGGTACAGCGGCGCGGGCTACCTGAAATCGTCGGGTATCGACGTGGCGATCGATTCGCGGCACGGCGACCCTGCGCCGCGCTTCGTGATCGTCGACGACAGCGTCGCGCTGACGACGCTGTCCGAGGGCGCGACCGCGCATGCGGAGACGGTGAACGTGTTCCAGCGTGCGCCCGAGCTTGCGCAATCCTATGCGCAGTCGTTCTGGCGGCTGTACCGGCAGGCCGGCGGCCTCTGACCCTTTCCCTCGGCGCCGGGCGCGCCGGTGTGACCCTGCTTGCATCGGCGCGGCCGATGAACCATGCTCGTTGACAGGCGCCGACGCGGGTTTCGCGCATCCGGCGCAACGGCAGGGAGCCGATCGTGTTCGAGTGTTTTGCCGATCGCGCCGACGCGGGCTGCCAGCTGGCCGGCGCATTGCGCGATTACGCGGGCCGTAGCGACGTCGTCGTGCTTGCATTGCCGCGCGGCGGCGTGCCCGTCGCGTATCCGGTCGCGTGCGCGCTGCATGCGCCGCTCGACGTGCTGGTCGTGCGCAAGCTCGGCGTGCCGTACGATCCCGAGCTCGCGATGGGCGCGATCGCGACGGGTGGCGCGATTCATCTGCAGCGTTCGGTGCTCCGCTCGATGAACGTGTCCGGCGAACAGCTCGCCGACGTGATCGCGCGCGAGACGGCCGAACTGCATCGCCGCGAAGCGCTGTATCGCGGTGCCGCGGCGCCGCTGCCGGTCGAAGGGCGCATCGCGATCGTCATTGACGATGGTGTCGCGACCGGCGCGTCGATGCGGGTCGCGCTGCAGGCGTTGCGCGAGCGTCATCCGGCGCGGATCATCGCGGCTGCCCCGGTCGCACCGGCGGGTACGCGGCATGCGTTCGACGATCTGGCCGACGCGTTCGTCACGGTGACGCTGCCGCTGCCGTTCTTCGGGATCAGCCAGTTCTACGCGCGCTTCGAGCAGACGAGCGACGACGAGGTACGCGCATTGCTCGACGCGGCCCGGCTCTGACGCGGTATCACGTCCGCCTGAGGCGGCGCGGGCGAGGGCGGCGGGTTTCGGCCCACGCGAACACGCGCTGCAGCATCGGATGGACGTCCCCGTGCCAGCGCGCTCCCGTAAACAGCCCGTAGTGATCGCAGTCGTCGATGTCGATGCGGTAGCGCTCGTCGTCGGCGAGGCCGCTGCACAGGTCGAGCGCCGCATGTGTCTGGCCGGCGCCCGTGACCTTGTCGCATGCGCCTTCGACGGTCAGCAGCGCGATGCCGCGCAGCGCGGCCGGCTCGACGCGCTGGCCGCCCACGTCCCACGTGCCGAGCGCGAGGCTCATGCGCTGGAACACGATGTCGACCGTATCGAGGAAATACTCGGCCGGCATGTCGAGCAGCGCCGTGTATTCGAGCAGCGCCCGCCGGGCACCGGCGAGCCCGGTCATGTCGAAGCGCGACGCGGCCAGCGCGTAGGCCTCGATCAGCGTCAGGAAGCGCTGCGGGTACACGAGCGCGATCTCGCCCTGCTGCAGATAGGTCGGAAATACGCGGCGGCCGTGCCCTGCGAAGCCGGGCGGCACGATGTCGATCAGATGGCGGTGGCACCAGTCGAGCGAGTGGGCGGCGGCGGCGGTGCCGAGCGCACTCGGATTCCGGCGTGCGTCGAGCGGGCCGCCGATCAGCGTGACGCTCGCGGGCGGTGCGAGGCCGCGAGCGGCGCGCAGGGCGAGCGCGCCGAGCACCGGCACGGTCGCCTGGCACACGGCGACGACATGCAGCGGCCGGTCGTCGTGCGCGAGCCCGTCGACGAAGCCGTCGAGCATCGCGACGTACTCGTCGAGCCCGAAGCGGCCCGATGCGAGCGGCACGTCGCGTGCATTGCGCCAGTCGGTCACGCAGACGTCGCCGTCCGCGAGCAGCGTCTCGACGGTTTCCCGCATCATCACGGCCGCGTGCCCGGCGAGCGGCGCGCACAGCAGCACCGTGCGTCGCGGATCGGCGCGCGTGAAGCGCCGCAGGTCGCAGAACGGCGTGCGCGCGACGACGTGCTCACCGACGGACGGCCAGTCGATGTCGAAGCGCGGGGGGCCGTCCGGCGGCCCGAGCAGCGGCTCGAACAGGTCGTCGTAGCACGACGACGCGGCATGCGGCAGCGTGGCCGCGGGCCACGCGTCGAACGCGTGCCGCGTCGCCGCGCGCCAGGCGCGCATCCATTCCCGCTGCTGCTCGACGAGGGCATACCACATGGCGAACCTTGGGGGGAAAGGGCGTGAACTTGCATTATGGTCACTGTGGCCGGACAACGTGAGCCCCGCGCGCGGCCGGCACGATGCGTATCAAGTGCAGGGGCGCGCTAGGCGAAGCCACACGACGCTGCTACAGTCGTCGATCCCATTCCCCTCAAGCGGAGCGTTTGCGATGAAGCTGATCGGCATGCTGGATTCCCCGTTCGTGCGTCGTGTCGCCATTTCGGCGAAGCTGCTCGACCTCCCGTTCGAACACGAGTCGATCTCGGTGTTCCGTCATTTCGAGCAGTTCCGGGCGATCAACCCGGTCGTCAAGGCGCCGACGCTCGTGACCGGCGACGGTGCGACGCTGATCGACTCGTCGCTGATCGTCGACTATCTCGATCACCTGGTCGCGCCCGAGCGGCGCCTGCTGCCCGACGCCGCCGATGCACGGCTGCGCGCGCTCGTGCCGGTCGGTTTCGCGCTGGCGGCCGCCGAGAAGACCGTGCAGGTGGTCTACGAGCAGGCGCTGCGTCCGGCCGACAAGCAGCACGCGCCGTGGCTCGAGCGCGTGCTGAGCCAGATCGAGGGCGCGTACGGCGCACTGGAACCGCTCGTCGCGGCCGCGAACGGCTGGTTCGGTGGCGCGCGCCTGCTGCAGTCCGACGTGACGGTCGCGGTGGCATGGCGCTTCACGCAGTTCATGGCGGCCGATTACCCGGTGCTCGCGCGGATCGATCCGGCCCGTTATCCGGCACTGGCCGCGCATTCGGCGCGGGCGGAAGCACTGCCGGCGTTCGTCGAAACACCGCTCGTCTAGGCGTCAGGCGGGGCGGCAGACCGCTGCGCGCCGCGCCCGGTCGTCCGCCCGGCCTTGTCCGGCAAGCGTTTGCCGATTGTTCGCGGCGGCCGACAAGTGCCTTCGCATTCGTGCTGTTTATCCGGAAGCGGCCGATCCCTAGAATCCACTCCATCGAATCACGCATTGCCTGATGGAGCCGATGATGAAAGCCCTGATCGAATCGAGCCTGTACCACCCGTCCCTCGTGTTGCCGCTTGCCGCGCTGACGCAGTTGATGGTCGAGCGCGATTTCAATCTCAGTCAGGTCGGGCTGATCGTCGCGGCGCGCGGCGCGCAGGCAGCCGTGTCGCGCTCACGCGCACTGATTTTCTGCCGCCACTGCGAAGCGCAAGCATGAGAGCGCTGGCGTTGCACAGATGAAAAAAAAGCCCGGCCGGCGCAAGCCGGTCGGGCGGATCGGGTTCGATCGGGCCCCGGCTTCGGCCGGGGCTTTTTCATGGGGAACGCTCAGGCGCGTGCCGGCGACACGACACCGTACATGTCCGATTCGTCGTCCTCGCGCATCTGGCGCACGAGCTGGTGGGCTTCGCGGCGCGTCGCGACGGCCGGCGGCGAGCCCTTCAGCGGCTGGCGTGCGGTTTCGGCGAGCGCGACGACCGACACGATGCCGATCACGGCGGCGCCCATCATGTAGTACGCGGGCATCATCAGGTTGCGCGTGACCTCGACGAGCCACGCGGTGACGAGCGGGGTCGTGCCGCCGAACAGCGACACCGACACGTTGAAGCCGATCGCGAGCGCGCCGTAGCGGATCTCGGTCGGGAACAGCGCCGGCAGCGCCGACGGCATCACGCCGGTAAAGCACGACAGCAGTACGCCGAGGATCAGCAGGCCGCCGAACACCGACGCGGTGGTGCCCGCATGGATCAGCATCATCGACGGGATCGACAGCGCGAGCAGCCCGACACAGCCGGCGAGCATCACGGGCTTGCGGCCGATCCGGTCGGACAGGCGGCCGGCGGCGAGCGTCAGCGGCATCATCAGCACCATCACGATCAGCACGAGCACGAGGCTGTGCGATTCGTCGAAGTGCAGCGTCGACGACATGAAGCTCGGCAGGTACGACAGCACCATGTAGTCGGTCACGTTGAAGATCAGCACGAGGCCGACGCACAGCAGCAGGGCACGCCAGTTGCGCATCAGCGTGTCGCGGAAGCGCGCCTTCGGCACGGCCTTGTCCTGCGCTTCGCGCTCTTCGGCCTGGCGCTTGAACGCGGGCGTTTCCTCGAGCTTCATCCGGATGTAGAGACCGATCAGGCCGAGCGGGCCGGCGATCAGGAACGGCACGCGCCAGCCCCACGACAGCAGCGCTTCCTGCGACAGCGACGCGGTGAGCAGCGCGACGACGCCGGCCCCCATCACGTAACCGATCAGCGTACCGAACTCGAGGAAGCTGCCCATGAAGCCGCGGCGCTTGTCGGTCGAGAATTCGGCGATGAAGGTGGCCGCGCCGCCGTATTCGCCGCCGGTCGAGAAGCCCTGCACGAGACGCGCGACGAGCAACAGCACGGGGGCCATGATGCCGATCGACGCGTAGCTGGGGATCAGGCCGATCGCAAAGGTGCCGACGGCCATCATGATCATCGTGGCGGCGAGCACGCGCTGGCGGCCGATGCGGTCGCCGAGCGGGCCGAACACCATGCCGCCGAGCGGGCGCACGAGGAACGCGGCTGCGAACGTGCCGAAGGTCGCGAGCAGCTGCGCGGACGGGCTGCTGGACGGGAAGAACACCTTGCCGAGCGTGACGGCGATGTAGCTGTAGACGCCGAAGTCGAACCATTCCATCGCATTGCCGATGGCCATCGCGCTGACGGCGCGCTTGAGGAGGCTCTGGTCGACGACGGTTATGTCGTCCGCGACGAGCGGCGCTTCGCCGGACGACGAAGCGGAGGAAGAAGCAGCGGTCGGGCTGACGTGTGTTGCGGTCAAGGTCATGCACTCCTTTGACTGCGCCGAACGGGCGGGCCGTCCGACACGGTTTGCCGGCGAGCGCGGTGTCGTGTGCTGCGCGTCGGGGCAAACCTTTAAGCACTTACTGCACAACAGGCGGTAAAGGGCCGTAAGGGGCTGCTTCGACGCGGGCCCGATGGGCCGTCGCGACAGTGCGCTCATGAAGAATGGGCCGCGTGATGCTGGCGGCAGATGCCGGTGCGGACGATGTCCGGCGTTCCGGCAAGCGCCCCGAAGGGGCAACGAAACGAGAAAAGCGGGCCTGTCGGGCGGGCTTTCCTGTGGATGCAATTTCGGTCGAAGGGCCGGCCCGCAACACGCGGACGGACTTCTCTCGAAATCGAATAGACAGAGATTGAATGTTGAAACAGGCGACATGATAGCACGATGACGGATGATCGTGCAAATTGCCGGGAAACGCCCGTCTGGCGGGGGATCCGGCGAGGGCGGCTCGGGTATGATCGGCGGCGCGCGGCGAGGCCGTGCAGCCCCTGGTGACGGGGGCCGAATTCACGAGGAACCGGATGACCGAACTGATGAGGATCGCGGCGCTGTTCGCCGCCACCGCGCTGGCCGAAATCGTCGGCTGTTACCTGCCATGGCTCGTGCTGAAGGCGGGCCGGCCGGTGTGGCTGCTGGTGCCGGCCGCGCTGTCGCTCGCGCTGTTCGCGTGGCTGTTGACGCTGCACCCGAGTGCGGCGGGGCGCACCTACGCCGCGTACGGCGGCGTGTATATCGCGGTGGCGCTGGTCTGGCTGCGGGTGGTCGACGGCGTCGCGCTGACCCGCTGGGACGTGGCCGGCGCGGCGCTCGCGCTCGGCGGCATGGCGGTCATCGCACTGCAGCCGCGCGCGTGAGCGCGGCCGCGGCGCGTGCCGCGTGCCGTGTGCCGTGTGGGTCAGGCCGTTTCGGCGGCGCCCGCGTCGGCGGACTTGCGCCATATGCAGGTACCCTTGACCGACTTGTCGAGTTCGTCGAGTTGTGTCTGGTGCGCGGCGAGCTCGTCGTCGCTGGCCGCCACCACCGGCAGATCGAGCGACGCCAGCGCGACACGCTGACCGTTGCCGGCGCCGCCGTGGGCCGCTTCGTCGTCGAGCATGTCGATCACGAGGCTGTCCTGGCCGCGCGTCATCGCGAGGTACACCTCGGCGAGCAGCTCCGAGTCGAGCAGTGCGCCGTGCAGCGTACGGTGCGCATTGCTGATGCCGAAGCGGTCGCACAGCGCGTCGAGCGAGTTGCGCTTGCCGGGGAACATCTGCTTGGCCTGCACCAGCGTGTCGATCACGCCGCCGCACTGCTCGGTGAACGGCGGCAGGTCGAGTCGCGCGAATTCGGCGTCGAGAAAGCCAAGGTCGAACGGCGCGTTGTGGATGATCAGCTCGGCGTCCTTCACGAAGTCGCGGATCTGGTCGGCGACTTCCGCGAATTTCGGCTTGTCGCTGAGGAATTCGGTCGTGAGCCCGTGCACCGCCAGCGCGCCCGGATCGCTGTCGCGCTCGGGGTTCACGTAGAAGTGCAGGTTGTTGCCGGTGAGCCGCCGGTTCAGCAGCTCGACGCAGCCGATTTCGATAAGGCGGTCGCCCGTGCGGGCGTTCAGGCCGGTGGTTTCGGTATCGAGAATGATCTGGCGCATGTCGGGAAAAACGTAAAAAACAGGGGGCGGCCCGCGTTCAGGCCGTGAGCGATTCGACGCCGCGATTCGCGAGCGCATCCGCGCGCTCGTTTTCGGGATGGCCCGCGTGGCCCTTGACCCAGCGCCACTCGACCTCGTGCTGCGCGACGAGCGCGTCGAGCCGCTTCCACAGGTCGGCGTTCTTCACGGGCGTCTTCGCCGCGGTGACCCAGCCTTTCTTTTTCCAGCCGTGGATCCACTCGCTGATGCCTTTCTGCACGTATTGCGAATCGGTATGCACGATCACCTGGCACGGCCGCTTCAGCGCTTCGAGCGCGGCGATCACGCCCATCAGTTCCATGCGGTTGTTGGTCGTGTTCGGCTCGCCGCCGAACAGCTCCTTCTCCTTGTCGCCGTAGCGCATCAGTGCGCCCCAGCCGCCGGGGCCGGGGTTGCCCTTGCAGGCGCCGTCGGTATAGATGTCGATGGTATCGGTAGTCATGAATGTTCTTGATGAGTGGTCGGGGAGGCCGCCGGCGTCAGGCCCGGTGCGAGCACGGGCTTCTTCATCCGGATCTGGCCGACGAGGCGCATGCCGCGCACGCGCTTGACGGCCGTCACCATGTAGACGGCGCCGAAGATCGGCCACCAGCGGTCGCCGGCGGCTTCCATGAAGCCGTAGCGGGCCAGCCACTTGTCGGTGACGAGCGGCGGCCGGTAGCAGCCGAAGCGGCCGCGTTCGAGATCGAAGCCGAGCAGCTTGATCCAGTCCTTGAGCCGGATGAACGCGATCTGGTCGCGCGTGGCCGGCACGAACGGACGGTTCGCCATGCGCCCGAACGATTGCCGCATGCCCCACAGGCTGAGCGAATTGAAGCCGGTGATCACGAGCTGGCCTTCCGGCATCAGCACGCGCTCGGCCTCGCGCAGCAGGCGGTGCGGGTCGGACGTGAATTCCAGCGTGTGCGGCATCACGATCAGGTCGACGCTCTGCGACTCGAACGGCAGGTCGAGCAGGTCGCACCAGGTCGTGCTGCGGTCGGCGGGCGCGTGCTCGGGCGCATGCGCTTCGCGCGCCCACGGATACTGGTACGGCGCGCTCGCGCCGCTCGCCGGATCGAGCACGAGGCCGCGATACGGCATGCGGTTCTCGCGCAGCGCGTCGAGCTGCGGCAGGCCGAGCTGCAGCGCGTGGAACCCGAAGACGTCGGACACGATCCGGTCGAGCTGCGCCTGCTCCCAGTCCAGCACGTAGCGGCCGGGCGGTGAGTCGGTCCAGGCGGGCCAGTCTATAATTTGACGGTCAGACATAACGATGATTGCGCGCCCATGAACGAGCTGGAATACGTGCCGGTTCCGGCATTCGATGACAACTATATCTGGCTCGTCTCGGACGGCCGCGATGCGATCGCCGTCGATCCGGGTGAAGCCGCGCCGGTGCGCCGGGTTCTTGCCGAACGAGGCTGGCGGTTGACCGCTATTTTACTCACGCACCACCACGCCGACCACGTCGGCGGTGTCGCGGCGCTGCGCGATAGCCAACCGGACGATGTGCCGCTGCCCGTTTACGGCCCGGCCGCCGAGGCGATCGGCGTGGTCACGCAGCCGCTCGAAGGCGGCGCGCGCGTGACGCTCGACGCGCCCGCCGCGACGTTCGACGTGCTCGACGTGCCGGGCCATACGCGCGGCCACATCGCGTATTTTCAGGCGGCCGGGCAGGGCAACGCGGCGCCGCACGTGTTCTGCGGCGACACGCTGTTTTCCTGCGGCTGCGGCCGTCTGTTCGAAGGCACGCCCGCGCAGATGCTCGCGTCGCTCGACGCGCTCGCGGCACTGCCGGGCGACACGCACGTGCATTGCGCACACGAATACACGCTGTCGAACATCCGCTTCGCGCTCGCATGCGAACCCGGCAATGCGGCGCTCGCCGCGTGGCGCGACGACGCGCAGGCGCGGCGTGCGCGCGGCGTGCCGACCCTGCCCACTACGATCGCGCATGAGCGTGCCGTTAACCCGTTCATGCGTGCGGACAGCGATGCGATCCGCGCGACGCTCGAGACCGAACTGCACGAAACGGTGCCGGATCGTCTGACGGCGTTCACGCTGATGCGCGAGTGGAAAAACCGGTTCCGATGACGATTTTCGGAGGACTCCAAAGCTCAAGCGGTATCTGTAAAAATTGCTCCAAATGTAGGATTTCGCTGAGTTTTCGGTGTTTTTATTGACGTGAAGCACGCACTTCCGTAGTATCGCCTGCAATTTCCAGCCGTCGGAAGCAGAGATTTTCATGCGACTTATATTGAGTGCGATGGTGGTTCTGCTGCTCGCCGCTTGTGCGAGCCAGGCCCCTGTCGCCAACAACGCCGCCGATTCGCAGGCGACGTCCAACTACCTCCGTAAATCAGCCACCGCCAAAGAAACTGTCGACGTCGACAAGCAATCCGTCGGCGACCTGACCAGTGCAGACTCCGATCTCTGGGGTCGCATCCGCCGTGGTTTCCAGATGCCCGACCTGCAGACCGACCTCGTCGACATGCAGACCACGTGGTACACGCAGCGCCCGGATTACGTGCAGCGCATGACCGAGCGCTCGCAGAAGTACCTGTACCACATCGTCGAGGAGCTCGAGGCGCGTCACATGCCGACCGAGCTCGCGCTGCTGCCGTTCATCGAGTCCGCGTACAACCCGCAGGCGCTATCGGTCGCGAAGGCGGCCGGCATGTGGCAGTTCATGCCCGGCACGGGCCGCACGTACAACCTGAAGCGCAACATGTGGCAGGACGAGCGCCGCGACGTGCTCGCGTCGACGAGCGCCGCGCTCGACTACCTGTCGCGCCTGCATGACATGTTCGGCGACTGGTATCTCGCGCTGGCCGCGTACAACTGGGGCGAGGGCAACGTGCAGCGCGCGATCGCGCGCAACCAGGCGGCCGGCCTGCCGACCGACTACCTGAGCCTGCGGATGCCGAACGAGACGCGCAACTACGTGCCGAAGCTGCAGGCGGTGAAGAACATCATCGCGAATCCGCAGCAGTATGGCCTGACGCTGCCGGAGATCCCGAACCACCCGTATTTCGTGACGGTCACGACGTCGCGCGACATCGACGTGGCGGTGGCCGCGAAGCTCGCGAACCTGTCGCTCGACGAATTCCGCTCGCTGAACCCGTCGTTCTCGAAGCCGGTGATCCTCGGCGCGACCGAGCCGCAGATCCTGCTGCCGTTCGACAACGCGTCGGCGTTCGAGAAGAACCTGAAGGCCTACAACGGTCAGCTTTCGTCGTGGACCACCTATACGGTCAGCGAACGTGCGCGTCCGGCCGCGATCGCCGAGAAGATCGGTGTGGACGCCGATACGCTGATGTCGATCAACAAGATCCCGGCCGGCATGCGCCTGAAGCCGGGCTCGACGATCGTCGTGCCGCGCGGCGATGACGACGACGAAGACATCAGCGCCGACGTCGCCGAAAACGGCGCGCTCGCGATGGAGCCCGACGTACCCGATACGCGCAAGATGCTGATCCGCGTGCGCCGCAAGCAGTCGATGGCAGCGATCGCCGGCCGCTACGGCGTGTCGGTCGGTCAGCTCAAGGCGTGGAACCGCACGCACCGCGATCTCGTGATGCCGGGCCAGGCGCTCGTGCTGCACGTGCCGGTCGGCCGTTCGGTGCCGGCGGAACCCGGCCCGGAGCGGATCGCGACGTCGGCCGCCGGTGCGCACATCGAGCGCGCGAGCCTGGCGGTAGGCGGCAAGTCGCACGGCGCGAAGCGCGGCGCGGCGAAGCCGGCGGCCAAATCGGCGAAGGCGGCCCCGGCCAAGGCCGCTGCGCACAAGGGCAAGAAGAAGTAACGCAGCCTCGAACGCATCGTGCGGCCGGCCCGGTTCGCGCGATTGCGCTATCATCCGACGAAATGCGACGAAACGCCGTCACCGAGGTGACGGCGTTTTTGTTTGTGCGCGGCGCGGGGGCGCTGCTTCGAATGTCTTCATATAACGAGGGGAAGCGATGTCGTCGGTGCAGGTGAGGGTGCTCGCGCTGTTTTCGGTCGGGTATTTCGTGTCGTATGTGTTTCGCGGCGTCAATCTGGGCTTCGCGCCGTTCGTGACGCACGAGCTCGGGTTGTCGGCCGCCGATCTCGGGCTGCTCACCAGTCTCTATTTTCTCGGCTTCGCAGGCGCGCAGATCCCGGCCGGCGTGATGCTCGACCACTTCGGCTCGCGCCGCGTGACGGCCGGCATGCTGCTGTTCGCGGCCGCTGGCGCGGCCGTGTTCGGCGCCGCGCACAACCTCGGCACGATGATGGCCGGCCGGCTGCTGATCGGCGTCGGCGTATCGGTGTGTCTCGGCGCGGCATTCAAGGCGCTCGCGCAGCATTTCCCGGTCGGCCGGCTGCCGCTCGTCAACGGCCTCGTGATGGCCGTTGGCGGCCTCGGCGGCGTGATGGTCGGCTCGCCGCTGACCTGGCTGCTCGGCTGGACGAGCTGGCGCGCGATCTGTTTCGGTCTCGCGGTGCTGACGGTGATCGTCGCAGCATCGATCGGCCTGGGCGCGCCGGAAGCGAAGCAGGTGCGCCATCAGGGCGGGCTCGTGAGCCAGTTCAAGGGCACGTGGCATATCCTGAGCAGCCGCGCGTTCTGGAAGATCTCGTCGTTCTCCGTCGTCACGCAGGGCGTGTTCTACGCGATGCAGTCGCTGTGGGTCGGGCCGTACCTGCGCGATGTCGCGGGGTTCGATGCGCCGCATGCCGCGCGCCTCGTGTCGGTGCTCGGCTTCGCGATGATGGCCGGCTGCGTCGGCTTCGGCGCCGCGGCGCGGGTGCTCGAGCGGCGCGGCGTGTCCGTGTACGCGTTCTGCGGCGTCGGCATGGCGCTGTTCGTCGCGACGCAGGCCGCGATCGTCGCGGGCGTGCCGTTGCCGCCGGCCGTGCTGTGGGCGGCATACGGAATGTTCGGCGGTGTCGGCATCCTGACCTACGCGGTGATGGCCGGGCATTTCCCCGCTCATCTGATCGGCCGCGCGAACACGACGCTCACGCTCGTGATCTTCCTGCTGATCTTTGCGTTCCAGATCGGCGTCGGCGCGGTGCTGTCGCACTGGCCTGCGGTGGACGGCCGCTATCCGGCCGCCGCGCACTTCACCGCGTGGGGCGTGCTGCTCGCGCTGCAGCTCGCGAGTGCGGTCTGGTACGTCTGGCCCGCGCGCGGCGCTGGTCAAGCACACTGATCCGGCGGTACGCTGGCGGGTAGGGCGGCCGCGGAAACGGGGCCGCAGCGCGTTGCGCCGCGCCGCCGGGCATGGCGGGCGCACGATCGGACGGCCAAATCGATTGAAGATAGGGCCATTTTCAGGCTATAATTTGAAAGTTTGTGCTGATCAACCTCGCACCCTAGCGCCTACCTCATTCATCCCGTTCATCCGCCGCACGCCGCCAGCCGGGCGATGCCGCGAAGCCTCGTGCGCCATGCGCCGGGTTCGCGTCTCGACAAAGCAGGCCGCGTCCAGCAAGCGACCGCGCGCGCCCACGCAGCGCGGCGCTCGCGCGGCAGGGTAAACAGGTCGGCAGCAGGGTGTTCCCCAAGGAGCCTCCCGTGTTGCCGTCTTTTACTCCCGCCTTGCTTGCACTCGCCGACGGCACGGTCTTTCGTGGTTATTCGATCGGGGCCGAAGGCCACACGATCGGCGAAGTCGTGTTCAATACCGCGATCACCGGCTATCAGGAAATCCTGACTGATCCGAGCTACTCGCGCCAGATCGTCACGCTCACCTACCCGCATATCGGCAACGTCGGCGTCAACGCCGAAGACGTCGAAGCCACGAAAGTCCATGCCGCCGGCCTGATCATCCGTGATCTGCCCGCGCTCGCATCGAACTTCCGCATGGACCGCACGCTCGGCGACTACCTGCGCGACGAAGGCGTCGTTGCAATCGCAGGCATCGATACCCGCAAGCTGACCCGCATCCTGCGCGACAAGGGCGCGCAGAACGGCTGCATCCTGACGGGCTCCGACGACGAAGCGAAGGCGATCGAGCTCGCGCGTTCGTTCCCGGGTCTCGCAGGCATGGATCTCGCGAAGGTCGTGTCGACCACCAAGCCGTTCGAGTGGAAGCAGACCGAGTGGAAGCTCGGCAGCGGCTACGGGATGCAGGAAGCGCCGAAGTACCGCGTCGTCGCGTACGATTTCGGCGTCAAGTACAACATCCTGCGCATGCTCGCGGAACGCGGCTGCCACGTGACGGTGCTGCCGGCACAGGCGAGCGCGGAAGATGCGCTCGCGCTGAATCCGGACGGCATCTTCCTGTCGAACGGCCCTGGCGATCCGGAGCCGTGCGACTACGCGATCGCGGCCACGAAGCAGTTCATCGAGCGCGGCGTGCCGACCTTCGGCATCTGCCTCGGTCACCAGATCATGGGCCTCGCGGTCGGCGCGAAGACGCTGAAGATGAAGACGGGCCACCACGGCGCGAACCACCCGGTGAAGGATCTCGGCGACGGTCGCGTGGTGATCACGTCGCAGAACCACGGCTTCGCGGTCGATGCGGATTCGCTGCCGGCCAACGCGCGTGTGACGCACGTGTCGCTGTTCGACGGCACGCTGCAGGGCTTCGAGCTGACCGACAAGCCGGCATTCTGCTTCCAGGGCCACCCGGAAGCGTCGCCCGGCCCGCACGACATCGGCTACCTGTTCGACCGTTTCACCGCGCTGATGGACGCGGCGAAGCAGCGCAACGCTTAACGTCACCGACGCAACTGAAGGACGGGAGATTCACATCATGTTCGGCCACGCACTCGGCATCACGGATATCTGGACCTACGTGTTCGGCGTGATCTTCATCATCCTGCTGCCGGGGCCGAACTCGATGTACGTGCTGTCGCTCGCGGCGCAGCGCGGCGTGAAGGCCGGCTATCGCGCGGCGTGCGGCGTGTTCGTCGGCGACACGGTGCTGATGGTGCTGTCCGCCGCCGGCGTCGCGTCGCTGCTGAAGGCGAACCCGCTGCTGTTCTCCGTCGTCAAGTACGGTGGCGCCGCGTATCTGCTCTACATCGGCACCGGCATGCTGCGCAGCGCGTGGCGGAAGCTGCGCGCGCCGGCGAATGCGCCGGCCGATGCACCGCCCGCGGTGGACGGCGAGCGGCCGTTCCGCAAGGCGCTGATCGTGAGCCTGCTGAATCCGAAGGCGATCCTGTTCTTCATCTCGTTCTTCATCCAGTTCGTCGACCCGGCATTCCCGCATCCTGCGCTGTCGTTCGTCGTGCTCGGGGCGATCGCGCAATGCGCGAGCTTCCTGTACCTGAGCACGCTGATCTTCGCGGGTGCGCGGCTCGCCGAGCACTTCCGCCGCCGCCGCAAGCTTGCAGCAGGCGCGGCGAGCAGCGTGGGCGGCCTGTTCATCGGATTCTCGGTGAAGCTTGCGCTCGCCACGATGAGCTGAGCGCACCCGGCCGACCCACGACAACGATTACTTATTGAATTCACCAGCCATGCCAAAACGCACAGACATCAAGAGCATCCTCATCATCGGCGCCGGCCCGATCATCATCGGCCAGGCGTGCGAGTTCGACTATTCGGGCGCGCAGGCTTGCAAGGCGTTGCGTGAGGAGGGCTACAAGGTCGTTCTCGTCAACAGCAACCCGGCGACGATCATGACCGACCCGAACACGGCCGACGTGACCTACATCGAGCCGATCACGTGGGAAGTCGTCGCGCGCATCATCGAGAAGGAGCGCCCGGACGCGATCCTGCCGACGATGGGCGGCCAGACCGCGCTGAACTGCGCGCTCGACCTGCACCACCACGGCGTGCTCGAGAAGTTCGGTGTCGAACTGATCGGTGCGTCGCCGGAAGCGATCGACAAGGCGGAAGACCGCCAGAAGTTCAAGGACGCGATGACCAAGATCGGTCTCGGTTCCGCGAAGTCGGGCGTCGCGCACTCGATGGAAGAGGCGACCCAGGTGCACGCCGAGATCATGGCGCTCACCGGCGGCAGCGGCTACCCGGTCGTGATCCGTCCGTCGTTCACGCTCGGCGGCTCGGGCGGCGGCATTGCATACAACCGCGAAGAGTTCGAAGAGATCTGCAGGCGCGGCCTGGATCTGTCGCCCACGCGCGAGCTGCTGATCGAAGAGTCGCTGCTCGGCTGGAAGGAATACGAGATGGAAGTCGTGCGCGACCGCGCCGACAACTGCATCATCGTCTGCTCGATCGAGAACCTCGACCCGATGGGCGTGCACACCGGCGACTCGATCACGGTCGCACCGGCGCAGACGCTCACCGACAAGGAATACCAGATCCTGCGTAACGCATCGCTCGCGGTGCTGCGCGAGATCGGCGTCGACACGGGCGGTTCGAACGTGCAGTTCTCGATCAACCCGAAGGACGGCCGCATGGTCGTCATCGAAATGAACCCGCGCGTGTCGCGTTCGTCGGCGCTCGCATCGAAGGCCACCGGCTTCCCGATCGCGAAGGTCGCGGCGAAGCTGGCCGTCGGCTACACGCTCGACGAGCTGAAGAACGAAATCACCGGCGGCCAGACGCCGGCATCGTTCGAGCCGACGATCGACTACGTCGTCACGAAGATCCCGCGCTTCGCGTTCGAGAAATTCCGCGAAGCCGATTCGCGCCTGACCACGCAGATGAAGTCGGTCGGCGAAGTGATGGCGATCGGCCGCACGTTCCAGGAATCGTTCCAGAAGGCGCTGCGCGGCCTCGAAGTCGGTGTCGACGGTCTCGACGAGAAGTCGATCAACCGCGACGAGATCGCGATCGAGATCCACGAGCCGGGTCCGGACCGTATCTGGTATGTCGGCGATGCGTTCCGTATCGGCATGACGGCCGAGGAAATCTTCGCGGAAACCGCGATCGATCCGTGGTTCCTCGAGCAGATCGAGCAGATCGTCCTGAAGGAAAAGGCGCTCGGCGGCCGCACGCTCGCGTCGCTGACGTTCGACGAGCTGCGCTACCTGAAGCAGAGCGGCTTCTCCGACCGCCGCCTCGCGAAGCTGCTCGGCGCGACGCCGGAAGACGTCCGCAAGCGCCGCGTCGAACTGAACGTGCGCCCGGTCTACAAGCGCGTCGATACCTGCGCGGCCGAGTTCGCAACGAAAACCGCGTACATGTACTCGACCTACGAGGACGAGTGCGAGGCGCAGCCGACCACCAACAAGAAGATCATGGTGCTGGGCGGTGGCCCGAACCGGATCGGCCAGGGCATCGAGTTCGACTACTGCTGCGTGCACGCGGCGCTCGCGATGCGCGAGGACGGCTACGAAACGATCATGGTCAACTGCAACCCGGAAACGGTGTCGACCGACTATGACACGTCCGACCGCCTGTACTTCGAGCCGCTGACGCTGGAAGACGTGCTCGAGATCGTCGACAAGGAAAAGCCGGTCGGCGTGATCGTCCAGTACGGCGGCCAGACGCCGCTGAAGCTCGCACTCGACCTCGAGGCGCACGGTGTGCCGATCGTCGGCACGTCGCCGGACATGATCGACGCGGCCGAAGACCGCGAACGCTTCCAGAAGCTGCTGCAGGACCTCGGCCTGCGCCAGCCGCCGAACCGCACTGCACGCGCCGAAGACGAAGCGCTCGCGCTCGCGGAAGAGATCGGCTATCCGCTGGTCGTGCGCCCGTCGTACGTGCTGGGTGGCCGCGCGATGGAAATCGTCCACGAGCCGCGCGACCTCGAGCGCTACATGCGCGAGGCCGTGAAGGTGTCGAACGATTCGCCGGTGCTGCTCGACCGCTTCCTGAACGACGCGATCGAGTGCGACGTCGACTGCATCTGCGACGGCGAAGCCGTGTTCATCGGCGGCGTGATGGAGCACATCGAGCAGGCGGGCGTCCACTCGGGCGACTCGGCATGCTCGCTGCCGCCGTACTCGCTGTCGAAGGAAACCGTGGCCGAGCTGAAGCGCCAGACGGGCGCGATGGCGAAGGCGCTGAACGTGGTCGGCCTGATGAACGTGCAGTTCGCGATCCAGCAGGTGCCGCAGGCAGACGGTTCGAAGCAGGACATCATCTACGTGCTGGAAGTGAACCCGCGCGCATCGCGCACGGTGCCGTACGTGTCGAAGGCAACCAGCCTGCCGCTCGCGAAGATCGCGGCGCGCGCGATGGTCGGCCAGAAGCTCGCGCAGCAGGGCGTGACGAAGGAAGTCGAGCCGCCGTACTTCAGCGTGAAGGAAGCGGTGTTCCCGTTCGTGAAGTTCCCGACCGTCGATCCGGTCCTCGGGCCTGAAATGCGTTCGACCGGCGAAGTGATGGGTGTCGGCCAGACGTTCGGCGAAGCGCTGTTCAAGTCGCAGCTCGCGGCCGGTTCGCGCCTGCCGGAGTCGGGCACGGTGCTGCTGACCGTGATGGATGCCGACAAGCCGAAGGCCGTCGAAGTCGCGCGCATGCTGCACGACCTCGGCTACCCGATCGTTGCAACCAAGGGCACGGCTGCCGCGATCGAAGCGGCCGGCGTGCCGGTGAAGGTCGTGAACAAGGTGAAGGACGGCCGTCCGCACATCGTCGACATGATCAAGAACGGCGAGATCGCACTCGTGTTCACGACGGTCGATGAAACGCGCCAGGCGATCGCCGATTCGCGTTCGATCCGCATGAGCGCGCAGGCGCACAAGGTCACGTACTACACGACGATGTCGGGCGCGCGCGCGGCGGTTGAAGGCTTGCGCTACCTGAAGGATCTGGAAGTCTATGATTTACAAGGTCTTCACGCTCGCCTAAACTAAGCAGTCAGTTACCTGTCGAAGCAACACGTGCCGCGATTAGGCGGTGTTTCCAGTGCATCGGAAACGCGCTTAATCGCGGTGATTTTTTTTATAGCCGTTTTTAGCGATTGAGCCGTTTATGAGCACCATTCCGTTGACAAAGCGTGGCGCAGTGCAACTGCGCGATGAATTGCAGCGCCTCAAGTCGGTCGAGCGGCCGGCCGTGATCAACGCGATCGCGGAGGCCCGCGCACAGGGCGACCTGTCCGAAAACGCCGAATACGATGCCGCGAAGGAAAAGCAGGGCTTCATCGAGGGTCGTATCGCGGAACTCGAATCGAAGCTGTCGGCCGCACAGGTCATCGATCCCGCCGGGCTCGACGCCGACGGCCGCGTGGTCTTTGCCGCAACGGTCGAACTCGAGGATCTCGAGTCGGGCGACACCGTCAAGTACCAGATCGTCGGCGACGACGAAGCCGATATCGATCACGGCCTGATCTCGGTCAGCTCGCCGATCGCTCGCGCGCTGATCGGCAAGTCCGAAGGCGACGTCGCGGCCGTGCAGGCACCGAGCGGCGTGCGCGAGTACGAAATCATCTCGGTCAGCTACATCTGAAGCGGGGCGACGTGATGCCGCATCGCGTGTTCCGTCTGCTGTCGGCCGTGTGGGTCGGCAGCCTGCTGACGATCGGGTATGCGGTCGCGCCCGTGCTGTTCAAGACGCTGGAGCGGATGACGGCCGGTTCGGTCGCCGCCCAGCTGTTCCGTATCGAGGCGATCCTCGGTGTCGTGTGCGGCGTGCTGCTGCTCGCCTTGTCGAACCAGCAGGTGCGACGCGGCAGCAGTGAATATCGCCGCGTGCGCTGGGTCGTCGCCGCGATGGTCGTATGTGTGCTGGTCGGGTATTTTGCGCTGCAGCCGTTCATGAACGCGCTGCGGGTGGCCGCGATGGACGCGGGCACCGATATCGCGAACTCGCCGTATGCGAGCCGTTTCGGGATGCTGCATGGCGTCTCGAGCGTGTTCTATCTCGTCGAGAGCGTGCTGGGGCTGATGCTGATCTGGCGTCTGCCGGCGCGCGACGCCTGACGCGAGTGCCGCGCAGGCCCGGTCGATGCCGGGCCCGCGGGCAGGGTGGTGGCACGGGTAGCCGTGCCGCCCCGATGCTTACTTGTCCTGGAACGGACGCTTCGTGCTGGCCTGGCGCTTCTTGGCGCGCTTCACGTTACCGCCTGCCGTCACGCGCTCGTTGCCGCGCACGACGACCTTCGTCGGCTTCGGGCGACGCACGGGGCTTGCGTTCGGCGACACCTTGACGACCTTGACGGTGCGCGGTGCACGGCCCTTCTTGTCGTCGACGGCTTCGGCCGCGCTCGGCAGCGTGCCGGCACGACGGCCACGGGCCGGGGCCGCTGCGGCGGCTTCGGGCTTCCAGATCACCAGCAGCTTGCCGATGTGCTGGATCGGCGCCGCGCTCAGGCGATCGCAGATCTCGTCGTAGATCGCGATACGCTCGTCGCGCTCGTCGCCGAACACGCGGATCTTGATCAGCTGGTGCGCGTCGAGGTGCACCTTGATTTCCTTCAGCACGGCGTCGGTCAGCCCTTCGGCGCCGATCAGCACGACGGGCTTGAGCGCATGGGCCTGGGAGCGCAGCGCGGAGCGCTCGGCGGGAGAAAGCGAAAGGGCGGGCATGGAAATGTCGAAATCTAAATAAGGGCGCGCTGACTGAATAGCGATCGCGGGAAGTTACCGCGTCAGCCGTGCACCGAAACCACGTAAAATCGCGGCATGGGCCCGAAAAGGGGCCGCAGCCGCGCGAAGAAGACGCGTATTATCCGCTAAAAGCGCGGCTTCACGAAGCAATTGGCAGCAATCTCTCTCTCGAATGGCAAAAAACCGCTTCAACCAGCACTGGCTGCACGACCACATCAACGACCCCTACGTCAAAATGGCGCAGCGGGAGGGCTATCGCGCGCGCGCCGCGTACAAGCTGAAGGAAATCGACGAGCAGGACAAGCTGATCCGTCCGGGCCAGGTGATCGTCGACCTCGGCGCGACGCCGGGCAGCTGGAGCCAGTATGCCCGCAACAAGCTCGCGCAGGGCAAGAAGCGTGACGCGGAACGCGAAGGCGGCATCGACGGCACGATCGTGGCGCTCGACATCCTGCCGATGGAGCCGATCGCCGACGTCCACTTCCTGCAGGGCGACTTCCGCGAGGACGAAGTCCTTCACCAGCTCGAGGAAGTGCTCGAAGGGCGCGACGTAGACCTTGTTATTTCCGACATGGCCCCCAACCTCTCTGGCGTGGCCTCGGCGGACGCGGCGCGCATCGAGCATCTGTGCGATCTGGCGCTCGAATTCGCGCAGAATCATCTGAAGCCGGACGGTGCGCTGCTCGTGAAATGCTTTCACGGCAGCGGCTACAGCCAGATCGTCGAGAAATTCAAACAGCAGTTTAAGACCGTCGCGCCGCGCAAGCCGAAGGCGTCCCGCGACAAATCGTCCGAAACGTTCATTTTGGGTCGGCATCTGAAACGTCCGCGCTGATGCGCAGCGGGGTGCCGCAAACGGGCTCCGGCCCTTGCCAGACAAGCGAAGCGCTATCGCGGCGGTTGTCAATGCTTATGGCGAGGGTGGTCGGACTGGATTAGAATGACCGAGGGGCGCCGCAAGGAAAATGTAGGCGCTCGTCTACGAGTGAAGGAGTGGTGCTTTGAACAACAATATGTTTTCGAAGGCAGCGGTGTGGCTGGTGATCGCACTGGTGCTGTTTACGGTGTTCAAGCAGTTCGACAAGCCCCGCGTCCAGGAAGGCGTGTCCTATTCGCAGTTCATGGACGACGCCAAGAACGGCAAGGTCAAGAACGTCATCGTTCAGGGGCGCAACCTCACCGTCACTCCGGCTGATGGCCAGAAATACCAGATCGTGTCGCCCGGCGACATCTGGATGGTTGGCGATCTGATGAAGTACGGCGTGCAGGTCAGCGGCAAGGCCGATGACGAGCCGAACGCGCTGATGTCCGCGCTGTACTACCTCGGGCCGACGATCCTGATCATCGTGTTCTGGTTCTACATGATGCGGCAGATGCAGGGAGGCGGCAAAGGCGGCGCATTCTCGTTCGGCAAGTCGCGAGCGCGGCTGATCGACGAGAACAACAACGCGGTGAACTTCTCCGACGTCGCGGGCTGCGACGAAGCAAAGGAAGAAGTGTCCGAGCTCGTCGACTTCCTGCGCGATCCGCAGAAATTCCAGAAGCTGGGCGGTCGCATTCCGCGCGGCGTGCTGCTCGTCGGCCCTCCGGGTACCGGCAAGACGCTGCTGGCCCGCGCGATCGCGGGTGAAGCGAAGGTGCCGTTCTTCAGCATCTCCGGTTCGGACTTCGTCGAAATGTTCGTCGGTGTCGGCGCGGCTCGTGTGCGCGACATGTTCGAACAGGCGAAGAAGCACGCACCGTGCATCGTGTTCATCGACGAAATCGACGCGGTCGGCCGTCATCGCGGCGCCGGCATGGGCGGCGGCAACGACGAACGCGAACAGACGCTGAACCAGATGCTCGTCGAGATGGACGGCTTCGAGGCGAACTCGGGCGTGATCGTGATCGCCGCAACCAACCGTTCCGACGTGCTCGACAAGGCGCTGCTGCGTCCGGGCCGTTTCGACCGCCAGGTCTACGTCGGTCTGCCGGACATCCGTGGCCGCGAGCAGATCATGCGCGTGCACCTGCGCAAGGTACCGATCGCGAACGACGTCGATGCGGCAGTCATCGCGCGCGGCACGCCGGGCTTCTCGGGCGCCGATCTTGCGAACCTCGTGAACGAGGCCGCACTGTTCGCCGCACGCCGTGGCAAGCGCATCGTCGAGATGCAGGATTTCGAAGACGCGAAGGACAAGATCTTCATGGGTCCGGAGCGCAAGTCGGCCGTGATTCGCGAGGAAGCGAAGCGTGCGACCGCTTATCACGAGTCGGGCCACGCGGTGATCGCGAAGCTGCTGCCGAAGGCCGACCCGGTGCACAAGGTCACGATCATCCCGCGCGGTCGCGCGCTGGGTGTCACGTGGCAGCTGCCGGAGCATGACAACGAAACGTACTCGAAGGACTACCTGATGGACCGCCTCGCGATCCTGTTCGGTGGCCGGGTGGCGGAAGAGTTGTTCATGAACCTCGTCAGCACCGGCGCATCGGACGACTTCAACAAGGCAACGCAGACGGCACGCGCGATGGTGGCCCGTTTCGGCATGACCGACGCCCTCGGGCCGATGGTCTACGTCGACGACGAGAACGATGCATCGCCGTTCGGCCGTGGTTTCACGCGCACGATCTCGGAAGCGACGCAGCAGAAGGTCGATTCGGAAATCCGTCGCGTGCTCGACGAGCAGTACGGCCTTGCGCGCCGCCTGCTGGATGAGAACCGCGACAAGGTCGAAGCGATGACCGCTGCGCTGATGGAGTGGGAGACGATCGATGCCGATCAGATCAACGACATCATGGAGGGCCGTCCGCCGCGCTCCCCGAAGAGCTCGCCGGCTGTCGGCGGCGATTCGTCGGGCGGTGGCAGCAGCGCCGAGGTGAAGCCCGGCAACGCGCCGGCACCTGCTTCGCCGGCGGCATAATCTCCGCTTTAGCGCTTTAGCGCCGTTCACGGGCTGGTGTGGCTTCACACCGGCCCGTTTTGCATTCAATCACGCCAGTTGCTCGTGTCCGATTCCGCTGTTTCCCCGCTCACTCCCGCGCCACTCCGGTGCGGCCGCTTCGAACTGACGTTCGAACGCCCACTCGTGATGGGCATCCTCAACGCCACGCCTGATTCGTTCTCCGACGGTGGCCGCTTCCTCGCGCGCGACGATGCGCTGCGCCAGGCCGAGCGGATGATTGCCGAAGGCGTCGACCTCCTCGATATCGGCGGCGAATCGACGCGCCCCGGCGCGCCGCCCGTGCCGCTCGACGAGGAACTCGCGCGCGTGATCCCGCTCGTCGAAGCGCTGCGGCCGCTGAACGTGCCGCTGTCGATCGATACCTACAAGCCGGCCGTGATGCGCGCGGCGCTTGCTGCCGGCGCCGACCTGATCAACGACATCTGGGGGTTCCGCCAGCCGGGTGCGATCGACGCGGTGCGCGACGGCAACTGCGGGTTGTGTGCGATGCATATGCTCGGCGAGCCACAGACGATGCAGGTCGGTGAACCCGATTACGGCGACGTCGTGACCGACGTGCGCGATTTTCTCGCCGCGCGCGCGCAGGCGCTGCGCGACGCGGGGATTGCGCCGGAGCGAATCTGTGTCGATCCCGGGTTCGGGTTCGGCAAGGCGGTCGTCGACGACAACTATGCGCTGCTGGCCGCGTTGCCGGACACGGCGCCCACGCGGCCCGACGGGCGCGCGTATCCGATCCTCGCGGGCATGTCGCGCAAGTCGATGCTCGGCGCGGTGATCGGCGGCAAGCCGCCGATGGAGCGCGTCGCGGCGAGCGTGGCGGCTGCATTGTGCGCGGTCGAGCGCGGGGCGGCGATCGTGCGCGTGCACGACGTCGCGGCGACGGTCGATGCGCTGAAAATCTGGAATACCGTGCGCGAAGCCGCACGGCAACGATAAGTCAGAAAACGAAGGAGGAAGGACCCCATGGGACGTCGATATTTCGGCACGGACGGCATTCGCGGCACGGTGGGCGACGCACCCATCACACCGGATTTCGTGTTGCGTCTCGGCTACGCGGCCGGCAAGGTACTGGCCAGCTCGGCCGAGGTCGCGGCAGGCTCGCGCCCGACCGTGCTGATCGGCAAGGACACGCGCGTGTCGGGCTACATGCTCGAAGCCGCGCTCGAGGCCGGGTTCTCGGCGGCCGGCGTCGACGTGATGCTGGCCGGCCCGATGCCGACGCCGGGCGTCGCGTACCTGACGCGCGCGCTGCGCTTGTCGGCGGGCGTCGTGATCAGCGCATCGCACAATCCGTATCACGATAACGGGATCAAGTTTTTCTCCGCCGACGGCAACAAGCTGCCGGACGACACCGAAGCCGCGATCGAAGCGTGGCTCGACAAGCCGCTCGAATGCGCGTCGTCCGACGGTCTGGGCAAGGCGCGCCGCCTTGACGATGCGGCCGGCCGCTACATCGAGTTCTGCAAGAGCACGTTCCCGGCTGCGTTCAACCTGCGCGGGCTGAAGCTCGTGATCGACTGCGCGCACGGTGCCGCGTACCAGATCGCGCCGCACGTGTTCCACGAACTCGGCGCGGACGTGATCCCGATCGGCGTCGCGCCGAACGGTTTCAACATCAACGACGGTGTCGGTGCGACCGCGCCGGACGCGCTGGTGCGTGCGGTGCGCGCGAACCACGCCGATCTCGGCATTGCGCTCGACGGCGATGCGGATCGCCTGCAGGTCGTCGACGCGACCGGTCGCCTGTACAACGGCGACGAACTGCTCTACGTGCTGGTGAAGGACCGGATCGCGACCGACGGCAAGGTCGAAGGCGCGGTCGGCACGCTGATGACGAACCTCGCCGTCGAAGTCGCGCTGCAGCGCGAGGGCGTGAAGTTCGTCCGTGCGGCGGTCGGCGATCGCTACGTGCTCGAACAGTTGCGCGAGCATGGCTGGCAGCTCGGCGCGGAAGGTTCGGGCCACATCCTGTCGCTCGACCGGCACTCGACCGGCGACGGCATCGTGTCGGCGCTGCTCGTGCTGGCCGCGCTCAAGCGTAGCGGCGAGACGCTCGCGCAGATGCTCGACGGCGTCACGCTGTTCCCGCAGAAGCTGATCAACGTGCGGATGAAGCCGGGCGCTGACTGGAAGGGCAGCACGTCGATTCGCGCCGCGATCGATGCAGCGGAAGCTGCGCTGGCCGGCAGCGGCCGCGTGCTGATCCGTGCATCGGGCACGGAGCCCGTGTTGCGCGTGATGGTCGAAGCGCAGCAGGCGGCCGATGCGGTTCGTCATGCGGAGGCGATTGCCGACGCGGTGCGCGCTGCGACAACCTGACGCACCGGCCCGGCGCGAGGGCGGTCAAGCGCCCGCGCGCCGGCAAACCGCGAACCAGTATGCGGCGCCTTCGGGGCGCCGCGATTTCGTCAGACGCAAAGGTTTGCGATACCTATAAGAAGGGCGGCTCGACCACGGCACGCCGCGGTCGAAAAATCGTCGGACCCCTGGTATCGGGCGAGCCACGGGCGGAGGCTTTCCGTCCCGCCGATGCTGCGCTACCATCCGCTCGCACCCATGCGAAACGGGTCGTCATCCCGTCCCTTCCAGGCCGGCAATTCTTGCCACCAGCGCCGCTCCGGCGCCGTCCGGGCGCCACGCGCGCCGCACCTGCTACTCCCTTTCAACCAGTCATGTTACTGTCACGCCAGTTTCATCGATTGTCACATTACCGTCATGAGGAGCCCCTAACCTTCGCGGTGCCGTAGTCATCCGCTCACACACTGGAGGTCTCATGAAATTGATGCAAACCGCGATTGCCGGCCTGGCTGGCGCGCTTTTCGCCGTCGCCGCTCACGCTGCCGACATCACGGGCGCAGGCAGCACGTTCGCGATGCCGATCTATACGAAATGGGCTGCTGACTACCAGCAGACCGGCGGCGCGAAGGTCAACTACCAAGGTATCGGTTCGTCGGGCGGCCTGAAGCAGATCGTCGCGAAGACGGTCGATTTTGCCGGTTCGGACGCTCCGCTGAAGGATGACGAGCTCGCGAAGGAAGGCCTGTTCCAGTTCCCGACGGTGGTCGGCGGCGTGGTGCCGGTCGTCAACGTGCCGGGCGTGAAGGCCGGTGAACTGACGCTGTCGGGCCCGGTGCTCGGCGACATCTACCTCGGCAAGATCAAGAAGTGGAACGACCCGGCGATCGCCGCACTGAACCCGAAGGTCAAGCTGCCGGACACGGACATCGCCGTGGTTCGCCGCGCTGACGGTTCGGGCACCAGCTTCATCTGGACGAACTACCTGTCGAAGGTCAATGACGAGTGGAAGTCGAAGGTCGGCGAAGGCACGACGGTCAACTGGCCGACGGGTACGGGCGGCAAGGGCAACGACGGCGTCGCAGCTTTCGTGCAACGTCTGCCGGGCGCAGTCGGCTACGTCGAATGGGCGTACGCGAAGAAGAACAACATGGTTTACACGGCCCTGAAGAACTCGACGGGCGCAGTGGTCGAGCCGAAGACGGAAACGTTCAAGGCCGCTGCTGCAGGCGCGAACTGGTCGAAGTCGTTCTACCAGATCCTGACGAACCAGCCGGGCAAGGAAGCATGGCCGGTCGTCGGCGCGACGTTCGTGCTGCTGCACGCAAAGCAGGACAAGCCGGAGCAGGGCGCGGAAACGCTGAAGTTCTTCAGCTGGGCGTTCAAGAACGGCGAGAAGGCTGCTGACAGCCTCGACTACATCTCGCTGCCGCCGGCGGTCGAGACGGAAATCCGCAAGCAGTGGAAGGCCAAGGTGACGGACGCTTCGGGCAAGTCGGTCGCCGCCGAGTAAGCATTGCAGCGGTTCGCTGCCCGGCCGTGCCGGTCGGGCAGTGTGTGCGGTAAAGCCGGGCGTTACGGCGTCCGGCAATCAAAAGCAGGCACCCATGTCTGATATTTCCTATACGTCCTCACGGTCCGCCGACGTTGGCCAGCAACGCGCGCCGAGCCGCCTCGGGGATGTCGTATTCGGCGGTCTTGCACGGCTGGCCGCCATCGTGACCCTGCTGCTGCTCGGCGGGATCATCGTTTCCCTGATCATTGCGTCGATGCCGACCATCCAGAAGTTCGGCCTCGGCTTCCTGTGGCAATCCGAGTGGGATCCCAACTCGGACATCTACGGCGCGCTCGTGCCGATCTACGGCACGATCGTGACGTCGATCATCGCGCTCGTCATCGCGGTGCCGGTCAGCTTCGGCATCGCACTGTTCCTCACCGAGCTGTCGCCCGTGTGGCTGCGCCGCCCGCTCGGCATCGCGATCGAGCTGCTCGCCGCGATTCCGTCGATCGTCTACGGTATGTGGGGCCTGCTCGTATTCGCGCCGATCTTCGCGGAATATTTCCAGAAGCCGATCGGCCGCCTGTTCAAGGACGTGTGGATTCTCGGCCCGCTGACCGCCGGCCCGCCGATCGGTATCGGCATCCTCGCCGCGGGCGTGATCCTCGCGATCATGATCATCCCGTACATCGCGTCGGTGATGCGTGACGTGTTCGAAGTCACGCCCGTGCTGCTGAAGGAATCGGCGTACGGCATCGGCTGCACGACCTGGGAAGTGATGTGGAAGGTCGTGCTGCCCTATACGAAGACCGGCGTGATCGGCGGCGTGATGCTCGGCCTCGGCCGCGCGCTCGGCGAGACGATGGCCGTGACCTTCGTGATCGGCAACACGAACCTGCTCGACAGCGTGTCGCTGTTCGCGCCGGGCAACAGCATCACGTCGGCGCTCGCGAACGAATTCGCGGAAGCGCAGCCGGGCCTGCATACGTCCGCGCTGATGGAACTGGGCCTGATCCTGTTCGTGATCACGTTCATCGTGCTGACCATCTCCAAACTGCTGCTGCTTCGTCTCGAGAAGGGAGAGGGCAAGAAATGAGCGAGCCCATCATGAATTTCCCGGGGCCGGACGGCGCCGTGCTCGACGCGATGCGCAACCGCCTGCAGCGCAAGCGCAAGGCCGTCAACGCAATCGCGCTGACCGCGTCGCTCGGCGCGATGGCCTTCGGCCTGCTGTGGCTCGTGTGGATTCTCTACACGACCGTGCATCTCGGCATCGGTGGCCTGTCGTTGCAGCTGTTCACCGAATCGACGCCGGCCCCTAACACGGAAGGCGGCGGTCTCGCGAACGCAATCGTCGGCAGCCTGCTGCTGTGCGGCTTCGGCACGCTGGTCGGCACGCCGATCGGTATCCTCGCGGGTGTCTATCTCGCCGAATACGGCCAGAAGAACCTGCTGGCGAGCACGATCCGCTTCATCAACGACATCCTGCTGTCCGCGCCGTCGATCGTCATCGGCCTGTTCGTGTACGCGATCGTCGTCGCGAAGTCGGGGCGCTTCTCGGGCTGGGCCGGCGTGGTCGCGCTCGCGCTGCTGCAGATTCCGATCGTGATCCGCACGACCGAGAACATGCTGAAGCTCGTGCCGAACGCGCTGCGCGAAGCGGCCTTCGCGCTCGGTACGCCGAAGTGGCGCATGGTGCTGAAGATCACGCTGCGCGCGTCGGTCGGCGGGATCATCACGGGCGTGCTGCTCGCAATCGCGCGGATCGCCGGCGAAACGGCGCCGCTGCTGTTCACCGCGCTGTCGAACCAGTTCTTCTCGTGGGACATGAGCCAGCCGATGGCGAACCTGCCCGTCACGATCTACAAGTTCGCGATGAGCCCGTTCGCCGAATGGCAGTCGCTCGCATGGGCGGGCGTGTTCCTGATTACGCTCGGGGTGCTCGGACTCAACGTCCTGGCGCGTTCGATCTTCTCGAAAAAGTAACGGCGGAGCAATCCGATGAATATGGCAGAAAGCCACCTGAATCCCGTCGAGCGCACCGCTGCGCCCGCCGGCACGCACGACGCGACGCACGGCCGTCCGCTCGAGCCGCTGAACGCGAAGATCGAGGTCAACAACCTCAACTTCTTCTACAACAAGTTCCATGCGCTGAAGAACATCAACCTGAGCATTCCCGAAGGGAAGGTGACGGCGTTCATCGGGCCGTCGGGCTGCGGCAAGTCGACGCTGCTGCGTACGTTCAACAAGATGTTCGCGCTCTATCCGGAGCAGCGCGCCGAAGGCGAAATCCTGATGGACGGCGAGAACCTGCTGACGACGAAGCGCGACATCTCGCTGCTGCGCGCGCGAATCGGCATGGTGTTCCAGAAGCCGACCCCGTTCCCGATGTCGATCTACGACAACATCGCGTTCGGCGTGAAGATGTTCGAAAAGCTCACGCGCTCGGAAATGGACGACCGCGTCGAGTGGGCGCTCACGAAGGCCGCGCTGTGGAACGAAGTGAAGGACAAGCTGAACCAGAGCGGCTACGGCCTCTCGGGCGGCCAGCAGCAGCGTCTGTGCATCGCGCGCGGCATCGCGATCCGTCCGGAAGTGCTGCTGCTCGACGAACCGTGCTCGGCGCTCGACCCGATCTCGACCGGCCGTATCGAGGAGCTGATCGCGGAGCTGAAGAGCGACTATACGGTCGTGATCGTTACGCACAACATGCAGCAGGCCGCACGCTGCTCGGATTTCACGGCCTACATGTACCTGGGCGAGCTGATCGAATTCGGCGAGACCGAAAAGATCTTCATCAAGCCGGTGCGCAAGGAAACGGAAGACTACATCACCGGCCGCTTCGGCTGATGACGGAGAACAACAGCCATGTCGGATAAACATCTGTCGAGCCAGTTCGACGCGGACCTGAATGCCGTGTCGTCGAAGGTGCTGGAAATGGGCGGGCTCGTCGAGTCGCAGATCGTCGGCGCGATGCACGCGCTGAACGATTTCGATCGCGATGCGGCCGAGAAGGTGATCGCGAACGAAGAAGTCCTGAACGCGATGGAAGTCGACATCGACCAGGAATGCGGCAACATCATCGCGCGGAGGCAGCCTGCTGCGCGTGACCTGCGTCTTTTGATGTCGATTTCGAAAACGATTACGAACCTCGAGCGCGCAGGCGACGAGGCCGAGAAGATCGCGAAGCGCGTGCGCCGCCTGGTCGACGAGCCGGCTGCACGCACGGTCAACATCGCCGAGATCAAGGTGTCGGGCGAAATGGCCGTGACGATCCTGCGCCGCGCGCTCGACGCGTTTGCACGTCTCGATACCGTGGCCGCCGCGCAGATCGTCAAGGACGACAAGGAAATCGACCTGGAATTCCGCGCGTTCGTGCGCAAGCTCGTGTCGTACATGCAGGAAGATCCGCGCACGATCTCGGTCGGCCTCGAGTATCTGTTCATCGCGAAGGCGATCGAGCGGATCGGCGACCACGCGAAGAACATCGCCGAATTCATCATCTACATCGTGAAGGGCACCGACGTGCGGCACCAGCCGCGCGACACGCTCGATCGCGAAGCCAACAGTTAATCGACTCCGTATAGGAAGAACAGAGGTGCCGATGCCCAGCAACATTCTCGTCGTTGAAGATGAGCCCGCGATTTCCGAACTGATCTCGGTGAATCTCCAGCACGCCGGTCACTGCCCGATTCGGGCGTACAACGCCGAACAGGCGCAGAACCTGATCAGCGACGTGCTGCCCGATCTCGTGCTGCTCGACTGGATGCTGCCGGGCAAGTCCGGTATCGCGTTTGCGCGTGACCTGCGCAACAACGAACGGACCAAGCACATCCCGATCATCATGCTGACTGCACGCGGCGACGAGCAGGACAAGGTGCTCGGCCTCGAGATCGGCGCGGACGACTACGTGACGAAGCCGTTCTCGCCGAAGGAGCTGATGGCGCGGATCAAGGCCGTGCTGCGCCGCCGCGCGCCGCAGCTGACCGAGGACGTCGTGTCGATCAACGGCCTGCGCCTCGACCCGGCCACGCATCGCGTCGCCGCGCACGGGGAAGGCAACGAGATCAAGCTCGATCTCGGCCCGACCGAGTTCCGCCTGCTGCATTTCTTCATGACGCACCCGGAGCGCGTGCACAGCCGCACGCAATTGCTCGACCAGGTGTGGGGCGACCACGTGTTCGTCGAGGAGCGCACCGTCGACGTGCACATCAAACGATTGCGCGCGGCCTTGAAACCGGCCGGCTGCGATGCGATGATCGAGACCGTGCGCGGCAGCGGCTACCGGCTCGCCAAGCACGCGTAACGTATCCACGCATGCCGTGTGCCACGGCATGCCGTTCATTCTTTCGGGCGCTGAATCATGAACATCATCTGGGCGCGCTTTCTGGTGTCGCTCGTGCTGCTCGTGCTGATCGGCGTATTGGTCGGCGTTTTCGCCGGCCCGACCGCGGGCCTCGTGTTCGTCGTCGTGATGCTGGTCGCGCAGGGCTTTTTCAGCACCTTTCATACGCAGCGTCTGTGGCGCCTGCTCGACGCGCCGGTCTATGGCGAAGTGCCGAGCGCGCCGGGCATCTGGGGCGAGATCTACTATCGTCTGCACAAGCTCGCGAAGCAGTGGCATGCGCAGGTGCGGCAGGTCGAGCAGCAGCATTCGCGCTTCATCCAGGCGATCCAGGCGTCGCCGAACGGGGTCGCGATGCTCGACGACCACGACCAGATCGAGTGGTGCAATGCGATCGCCGAGGTTCATTTCGGCCTCGACGCGAAGCGCGACCTGCGCCAGCACATCACCAACCTGGTACGCCATCCTGATTTCGTCCGCTATCTGAACGCGCAGCATTACGACGAGACACTCGTGATGCACGGCATGGGCGACGCGCGGCAGAACGTGCTCGCCGTGCAGGTGTTTCCGTACGGCGAGAATCGCAAGCTGCTGCTCACGCAGGACATCACGGAACTCGAGCGTACCGATGCAATGCGGCGCGACTTCGTCGCGAACGTGTCGCACGAGTTGAAGACGCCGCTCACCGTGCTGTCGGGTTTCCTCGAGACGATGCGCGAGCTGCCGCTGAACGAGGAAGACCGTGCGCGCTATCTCGAGATGATGGAGCAGCAGGCATCGCGGATGCGGCACATCGTCACCGACCTGCTGGTGCTCGCGAAGCTGGAGGGCGAGAGCAAGCCGCCGCTCGATCGCGCGATCGACATGCGCGCCGTGTTCGACCATCTGAAGGAGGACGCGCAGACGCTGTCGAACGGGCATCACGACATCGCGTTCTCGATCGACGAGACGCTCGGTGTCACCGGTGCGCAGACGGAACTGTTCAGCGCGTTCGCGAATCTCGTCACCAACGCGATCCGCTATACGCCGGACGGCGGCAAGATCGTCGTGACGTGGCGGCGCGAAGGCGCGCAGGGCGTGTTTTCCGTCACGGACAGCGGCTTCGGCATCCCGGCCGCCGATCTGCCGCGGCTCACCGAACGTTTCTACCGCGTCGACCGCAGCCGTTCGCGCGACACGGGCGGCACGGGGCTCGGGCTTGCGATCGTCAAGCACGTGCTGCAGCGGCACGACGCGCACCTGTACGTGCAGAGCGAGGAAGGGCGCGGCAGCACGTTCACCGCACGGTTCCCGGGCTCGCGCATCATCGCGATCCGGCCGGCCGCGTACGAGGCATGAGCGCGTAACGGTATCCGGTATCCGTCGCTCGTTCGGCGAGCGGGGGCCTGTCGGCTCCACCATAAAAAAACGCAGCCTGCGGGCTGCGTTTTTTTATGGCGATGCGGCGCGCGACTCGCGTCGCGCTGCGGGTTCAGGAGCAGAACTTCCCGAGCAACCCGAGTTGCGCGTTGCGGATCGTCTTGCCGGCGCGGCGCCGGCGGTAGTGGCCGTCGCTGTGCATCAGCCACGCCGACTGGTTGTCGCCGAGGCAAACCGACAGGCCTTCGGCGATCACGCGCCGCTTGAGCTTGCGATCGCGAACCGGGAACGCGACTTCGACGCGGCGGAACAGGTTGCGGTCCATCCAGTCGGCGCTCGACAGATAGACGTCCTCGGTGCCGTTCGCGTGGAAATAGTAGATCCGGTGGTGCTCGAGGAAGCGGCCGACGATCGAGCGCACGGTGATGTTTTCCGACAGCCCCGGTACGCCGGGCTTCAGCGCGCAGACACCGCGTACGATCAGGTCGACCTTGACGCCGGCCTGCGACGCTTCGTACAGCGCGGCAATCACCGTCGGCTCCAGCAGCGCGTTCATCTTTGCGACGACGCGCGCGCGTTTGCCGGCGCGTGCATTGTCGATCTCCGCGCGGATCGCGTCGATGATGCGCGGATGCAGCGTGAACGGTGACTGCCACAGCTCGTGCAGCGTGAGTTCGCCGCCGATGCCGGTCAGTTGCTGGAACACGTGATGGACGTCCTCGCAGATCTTCTGGTCGGCCGTCATCAGCCCGAAGTCGGTGTAGAGGCGTGCCGTGCGCGGGTGATAGTTGCCGGTGCCGAGGTGCACGTAGCGGCGCAGCGACGCCTTGCCGGCCTGCACGACGCGTCGCACGATCAGCATCATCTTCGCGTGGCACTTGTGGCCGACCACGCCGTACACGACATGCGCGCCGACGGCTTCGAGCTGCGACGCCCAGTTGATGTTGGTTTCCTCGTCGAAGCGCGCGAGCAACTCGACGACGACGGTCACTTCCTTGCCGTTGCGCGCGGCTTCCATCAGCGCGTCCATCAGCGGCGAATCGGTGCCGGTGCGGTAGATCGTCTGCTTGATCGCGACGACGCTCGGATCCTTCGCGGCCTGCTGCAGCAGTTCGAGCACCGGCTGGAAGCTCTCGTACGGGTGGTGCAGCAGGATGTCGCCGTTGTCGATCGCGTCGAACATCGTCGGCGCGTTCGTGATCGCAGACGGGGTCGACGCGGTGAACGGCGTGAACTTCAGGTCGGGGCGGTCGACGAGATCGGGAATCTGCATCAGTCGCACGAGGTTCACCGATCCGGCCACGCGATAGCAGTCCTTCTCGCCGAGTTCGCTTTCCACGAGCAGGCGTCGCACGATGTGCGGCGGCGTGTCGGCCGACACCTCGAGGCGCACGGCGTTGCCGAGGTGGCGCGCGGGCAGTTCGCCCTGCAGCGCGACGCGCAGGTTCGTGATTTCGTCTTCGTCGACGAACAGCTCGCTGTTGCGCGTGATGCGGAACTGGTTGCAGCTCTTCACGACGAGTTGCGGGAAGAGTTCGCCGACGAAGCGCTGCATGAACGAGCTGAGCAGCACGAAGCCGTGCTCGAAGCCCGACAGCGCGTGCGGCATGCGCACGACGCGCGGCAGCGCGCGCGGCGCTTGCACGATGCCCATCACGGCCTGGCGGCCGAATGCGTCGCGGCCTTCGAGCTCGACGACGAAGTTCAGGCTCTTGTTCAGCACGCGCGGGAACGGGTGAGCGGGATCGAGGCCGATCGGCGTCAGCACGGGCAGCAGCTCGTCGAGGAAGTAGCGACGCGCCCATTCGAGCTGCTCGTCGTTCCACGTGTCGCTCGCATGGAAGTAGATGCCTTCCTGTTCGAGCGCGGGCAGCACGGTTTCGTGCAGCATCGTGTACTGTCGATGGACGAGCCGCTGCGCGCGTTCGACGACGAGATCGTAAGCATGTTGTAACGACATGCCGTCGGGCGTCAGCGCGCCGGGGTTGTCGCGGATCTGCTCCTGCAGGCCGGCCATCCGGACTTCGAAGAATTCGTCGAGGTTGCTGCTGGTGATGCAGATGAAGCGGAGGCGCTCGAGCAGCGGGACTTGAGGATCGGCTGCCTGGGCCAGCACGCGCTCGTTGAAACCGAGGATGCCGAGTTCACGATTGAGAAGCGGATAACGGACGGACATCGGCAGAGTAGGGGGTGATTCGGGCGATGATTCGAAAGGACGCTCGGAAACTCTCACGGTACGATGACGTGCTGATGACAAGGGTGTATTTATATCGGGAAATTCTACGCTGTAACCGTTTCGTCTCATAAATGTTTCGACGATATGCAATCGAGCAGTGTGCATGCCCGTGAAGCGTGGCAATGGCAAGCGTTCCACGCTTAAAATGTCGCCTTTGATTGATCGCCCCTGGCTGTCGCACCGGCCGCCGCGGGCGAACGCGCACGGAGCCCCCTTCAGATGGTTACAACCCCCCACTTGCTGGCTGCCGTGGATCTCGGCTCGAACAGCTTCCGGCTGATCGTCGGTCGCGTCGAGGAAACGTCGGCGGGCAGCCAGATCTATCCCGTCGACGCGCTGCGTGAGCCCGTCCGGCTGGCCGCCGGCCTGTCGAGCGACAAGATGCTCGATCGGGCGTCGCAGGAGCGTGGCTGGGAGGCGCTCAAGCGGTTCGGCGAGCGCCTGCGCGATTTCCATCCCGACCATGTGCGCGCGGTGGCGACCAACACGCTGCGCGTCGCGAAGAACGCGGGCGAATTTCTCGGCGAGGCCGAAGCGGCGCTCGGTTTCCCGATCGAAGTGATTGCGGGCCGCGAAGAAGCGCGCCTGATCTATGCGGGCGCCGCGCACTCGGTGCCGGCGAGCGCCGGCAAGCGGCTCGTCGTCGACATCGGCGGCGGCTCGACCGAATTCATCATCGGCTCGCACTACACGCCGATCGTGATGGAGAGTCTCTATATCGGCTGCGTGAGCCACAGCCGCACCTTCTTCCCGGCCGGCAACGTCGACGAATACACGATGCGGCAGGCCGAACTCGCGGCCAAGCGCGAGATCCAGATCATCTCGAGCGAGTACAAGAAGGCCGGGTGGGATCAGGCGATCGGCTCGTCCGGCACCGCGCGCGCGCTCGCGGAGCTGGTCGAGGCAAACGGCTTCAACGATCCGGGCATTACGCACGGCATTTCGCGCGGCGGTCTCGAGCGCCTCAAGCGTGCGCTGATCAAGTCGGAGAACGTCAACCGGCTGAAGCTGATCGCGCTGAAACCCGACCGCGTGCCGGTGCTCGCGGGCGGCCTCGCGATCATGCTCGCGGTGTTCGAAGAGCTCGGTGTCGATTACGTCGATACGACCGACGGCGCGCTGCGCCTCGGTGTGCTGTACGACCTGCTCGGCCGGACGCAGCACGAGGACATGCGGGCGGTGACCGTCGAGGGCTTTACGCGCCGCTACGGTGTCGATCGCGCGCAGGCCGAGCGGATCGGCGCGCTGGCGGTGCGTTTCTACGACGAGCTCGAGGAAGCCGACGACGAAGCACGCGAGGAAGGGCGGATGTTCCTCGGCTGGTCGGCCGCGTTGCACGAGATCGGCCTGTCGATCTCGCACAGCGCGTATCACAAGCATTCGTCCTATATCGCGAGCAACGCGGACATGCCGGGTTTTTCGCGCACCGACCAGGCGCGCCTCGCCGCGCTCGTGCTCGGTCATGCAGGCAAGCTCGGCAAGCTGTCGCAGGCGCGCGAGGTCGAGTGGCCGCTGCTGTTCTGCCTGCGGCTCGCGGCGCTGCTGTGCCGGCGCCGAACCGATGCAGGGCTGCCGGACATTTCCGTTTCGCAGATGAAGAAGGGCGGCTATGAAGTGCGCCTGCCGAGCGCGTGGGTCGAGCAGAACCCGCTGACCGACTACAGCCTCAGCCAGGAGGCGGCCGAGTGGGAGAAGGTCGGTATCCCGTATCGCGTGGTGTATACCGGCGCGTAAAAGGTCGAGAGCGAGGCCGGGAGGGGCCGGGCAGCAGGGATGGCTTGCTGCCCCTCGGGATAGCCGCTCGATCGTCCTGACGGCCGCTCAGTCCGACGAGCAGACGATCGCAGTCAGGAACGGAAACGCCTGCCTGACGGTCGCGTCGCTGCCTGCCTTGCGCACCGCGTCCTCCACCGCGCTCTTCGTGCCGCGCACGACGACACCGTAGGCCCAGTCGCCGATCGGCGTGCCATCGCCCGTTCGGAAGATCGGGTCGTTCGCCTGGTAACCGAGTACGACATACACGCCGAAGCCGTACGCGGTCAGCGAGTGGCTCGTGCGGAATGCATTGACCGAGTTCGATTCGACGTGCATCGGCTCCGACTGGATGTCGCCGGCGGCGAGCAGCGGCGCGACGAACTTGTGGCCGGTCGAATGGCAGTCGAGCGCGTCGTCGAGTGCCTTGGCCGACGCGGAGCCGCAGGTTGCCAGTGCGAGCAGCGATGCGCAGAGGGCGGTCTTGAGAATGTTGTTTTTCATGCGCGGATGCAGGTTGTCCACGCGCATTATCGCGTGTTCCGGTGAGCGCCGTGTGCGAGCTGCGGGTGGCTCGTTGGCCGTATGCCGTCGGCAAACCGACGGGCCGACCAGGCGGGCGCTCGATGCTTTCCAATCTGTCTTTCCACGAACCTGACCGACGATGAAGTTATCCCGACTTGCCGCATGCGCATTGATCCTGGCCGTGACCTCGGTGACTGCGGCGCATGCGCGAGATCTCGACACGCGTGACCCCGACCGCGCGCAGATCCTGGCAGCCGTCCATCGGCTGAACGACCGCGATCCGAACCTGAAGGACTATCGCTATGTCGTCGTCGATCTGCTGAAAGACCGTGACGCCGCGTTCTTGTGCGTTGCACTGGCGGAAAAGGACGGCGGCTTGATATTGACGGACGACCAGGCCGGGATCATGACGTTCGCGCTGGAAAACCGTCACCCGCAATGGGTGGCGATCAGTCTCGGCGGTGTCGGATTTGCTGCCGGCGCGAGGCCCGTGCAATCGGATTGCGTGGTGGACGGCCGTACCGTGAATACGCGGGCCGATATCAATGCTGCATTGAAAGCGAAAGGCCGCAAGCCGTTTGCTTCGCGCTGACCGTCGAAAAGTGTCCGCCGGAGGGGGCGTTGTAGCATCGACGCCCCAATGGATCCCTACAATGGATTGAGGCGAGGCGGGAATCCCGATCGGCGTTTCAAGGGCCCGGAAATGGAAAAGGGGCTACGGTGTTAACCGTAACCCCTTGATTCCTTTGGTCGGAGCGATAGGATTCGAACCTACGACCCTCTGATCCCAAATCAGATGCGCTACCAGGCTGCGCTACGCTCCGACGAGCCAAAGAGTATAGCGTTGAATGAATGATCAGGTCAATCGCGATATGCGGGTAAATGCCGCGGCGGCGAACCGGCCGAGTTTGCGACAATTCGCACGGTAATCGGCCGGCCCGGACGCATGGGCGCGGGGCCGCTCGCCGAAGCAAGGAGAACATCATGATGAACCTGATCCTGTGGCGCCACGCCGAAGCCGAAGACTACGCGACGAGCGATCTCGCGCGCCAGTTGACCGTTCGTGGCCGCAAGGACGCGCAGGCGATGGCCAAATGGCTGCGTGGCCGGCTCGAGACGAATACCGTGATCCTCGCGAGCCCGGCGGCCCGCACCGTGCAGACCGTCGAGGCACTGACCGACCAGTACCGGACGGTCGACGCGCTCGCGCCGGGCGGCAGTGTCGACGACGTGCTGGCGGCGGCCGGCTGGCCGGAAGGGATCGCGCCGACGGTCGTGATCGTCGGGCATCAGCCGACGCTCGGCAGCGTCGCCGCTCAGCTGATCGCCGGCGACGACGACAGCTGGAGCGTCAAGAAGGGCGGAATCGTGTGGCTCGCGAGCCGCACGCGCGACGGCAGCCGGCAGGCCGTGCTGCGGGCGGTATTGACGCCCGACCTGGTGTGAGGCCCGCCTGAAGCGCTTTGTAGGGATTCGTCATACGGTTTCGCAAGCTTTCTGCTAAAGTCAATTCGGCGACACGTCATTGAAAGGACATGGTCGTGCCACATAACGGTCACGGCCGATTACTACATTGGCGGGCATGTCGTCCTATTCCTTACGACCAGGAAAGCCTAATGCGAGAACTGCCGACGCCTACGCTCCCTTTTGCCTCGCTGCCCCTCGACACGTCGCGGCGCCACCTGCCGCGCGCTGCTGAAACCGTCACATCGGAGTATCGCCTGCGCGCCGCGTGGGCGCGTACGGAAGACGAATTGCGCGAAGCCCAGCGCCTGCGTTACAGCGTGTTCGCCGAAGAGATGGGCGCGCAGGTCAGCGGCCCCTCCGGTCTCGACGTCGATCCGTTCGATGCGTACTGCGACCACCTGCTGGTCCGCGATCTCGACACGTTGAAAGTCGTCGGCACGTACCGCGTGCTGCCGCCGCACCAGGCCGCGCGGGTCGGCCGCCTGTACGCCGAAGGCGAATTCGACCTGTCGCGTCTCACGCACCTGCGCGGCAAGATGGTCGAGGTCGGCCGCTCGTGCGTGCACAGCGACTACCGTAGCGGCGCCGTCATCATGGCGCTGTGGGGTGGCCTCGGCGCATACATGATGCAGAACGGCTACGAGACGATGCTCGGCTGCGCGAGCGTGTCGATGGCCGACGGTGGCCACTATGCGGCGAACCTGTACCAGTCGCTGTCGGCAGGCTCGCTGACGGCGCCCGAGTATCGCGCGTTCCCGCATACGGCCCTGCCGGTCGACGAATTGCAGACGGGCACCGTCGTGGCGCCGCCGCCGCTGATCAAGGGTTACCTGCGTCTCGGCGCGAAGATCTGCGGTGCACCGGCCTGGGATCCCGATTTCAACTGCGCGGATTTCCTGACGCTGTTCCGACTCTCCGACATCAACGCGCGCTACGCCCGCCACTTCCTGGGCTGAGCCGTCTGAACCGCATCGCGCCCGTCCGGGCGCGCGCAAGCGAACGCCGTCGCGTGGCACGAGCCGCGCGGCGGCGTTCGTCCATCTGATCGATGTGTGTAAGTCGGACCCTGTTAATTTCGGCGATACGCGATCACCAGCGTGCCGCGAAAGGCACGTTCGCGAACGGCCCGGAGTAGGGCCGGACGGCAGCGGCGCGCTTAGTGCTTGCGCCGCCAGTCGAGCAGGTGGTGTTCGGCCATCCAGTGGTGGATCATCCCTTCGCCGTCATGGCTGCGCTTGTATTCGCGCGACTCGAAGAACGACAGGGCGACAAGCACCATCAGACCGACGAACAGGCCGATCAGGCCGGCAATTTCTTCAGACGACATGGCAGCCTCCTTTCCACGGCACAGCGCCATGCGTACATAGTAGGACATGCGCGGCACGACTCCGAAGCAGGATTTCCGCTAGACTCGGCGCGGTCCCGGCGTGCGATGGGCGCGCCGCTTTCCGGAGCCATACCCGATGACCCGTTTCATGCTGGCCGTGCTGGCCGCATCTTTCCTCGCCGCCTGTACCAGCGATCCGCATCAGGCCCGTCGCGGCCATCCGCCGGAAGATCCGGCCGACTATCACGGTGTGCCGACCGACATGACGCCGCCGTCGATGCTCGACGCGCCGCCGCCGAAACCCGCGCAGTAACGGCCGGTTCGGCCCGCCGTCAGGCGCGGGCCGCGGGCGCGTCGGTGCCGATGTGCCGCAACAGCCCCGGCAGGTAGCGCGCCAGCGTCGCACCGCGTGCGGCCATGAACAGCAGCAGCGCGAACCAGAGGCCGTGATTGCCGAACGTGCCGACGGCCGCGAGTGTGGCCACGACGAAGATCGAGAATGACGCGACCATGGCGCGCATCAGCGATTGCGTTTGCGTGGCGCCGATGAAGACGCCGTCGAGCAGGAAGCCCCAGACCGACACGATCGGCGAAATCGCGGCCCACGGCAGGTAGCGCAGCGCAACGTCGCGGATCTCGGCCTGGTCGGTCAGGCGCGCGATGATCCAGCCGCCGGCGGCCCAGTACACGAGCGCGAACAGCAGCGCGCCGAGCGCCGACCAGAACAGCGTGACGCGCACCGCCTGCCGGAAGGCGCGGCGGTCGCGCGCGCCGGCCGCCGCACCGACGAGCGCCTCGGCCGCATGCGCGAAGCCGTCGAGGCCGTACGCCATGAACGTCTGGAAATTCAGTAGCAGCGCGTTTGCCGCGAGCGTTGCATCGCCCTGTTTTGCACCGAGGTGCGCGAACCAGCCGAATGCGCCGAGCAGGCACAGCGTGCGCAGGAAGATGTCGCGATTGAGCGCGATCAGCCGCTTGAGCGCGACGCGGTCGGCGAGCGCACGCGCGACGATCGGGGCGAGGTCGCGCGGCCGCAACCGCCACAGGATCCATGCGCCGAGCGCGAAGCCGCATGCGTCCGCGGTGGCGGTCGCCGCGCCGATGCCGGCGATGCCCCAGCCGAAGCCGTAGACGTAGAGCAGCACGGCGCCGATGTTCACTGCGTTGATGAACACCTGCGCGACGAGCGCGAGCCGCACGCGCTGCATGCCGAGCAGGTAGCCGAGCACGACGTAGTTCGCGAGCGCGAACGGCGCGCTCCAGATCCGCGCGTGACTGTAGGCAAGCGCCGTCGCGCGGACGGCATCGCTGCCGCCGAGCGCGGACAGCGCAAATGAGAGCAGCGGCACCTGCAGCGCCAGCACCGCGGCGCCGAGCGCGAACGCGACGATCAACGCGCGCAGCAGGTTCAGGCGGATCCCGGCGGCATCGCCGGCACCGTGCGCCTGCGCGACGAGGCCGGTCGTCCCCATCCGCAGGAAACCGAACCCCCAAAACACGAAATTGAAGAACAGCCCGCCGAGCGCGACGCCGCCGAGATACTGCGCGCCGTCGAGGTGGCCGGCGACGGCCGTGTCGACGGCACCGAGAATCGGCTGGGTCAGGTTCGCAAGGACGATCGGGAACGCGAGTGCAAGGACGCGCCGGTGCGTGACGGTGGCCGAGGCGGCCGAGCCGGTGCCGTGCGGTAACGCGGATTCGGACATGGCGGACGCGTCAGGCGCGTTCCTGCACGCAGACCCACGGCGAGACGACGACCGCCCACAGCTCCGGATTGCGCGCCGCATAGTCGGCGGCGGTTTCGGCCGGCATGCGCGCGACGAGGCCCGACGACAGCCAGCGCGTGACCTGTTCGGCATCGTCGTCGGCAACCGCTTCCGCGACGCTGACGAGATCGAGGTCGCGTGCAACGGACAGCAGCTTGCCCTGCGCGAAGAAGCGTTCGAGATCGCACCAGTCGATCTTGGCGGTTTCGCCGAGGAGTTTGGCGTAGAGCGGGCTGTGCGACGCACCCGCGTCGGAGTGGTGATCAGAGGACATCGATTTTTTTGGAAAGACTGCGTGGTGGCGCCACTATAAACCATCCGGCCGGGCGGGCGGCGCGGGTGGCGGCCGGCTTACGCGTCGCGCAGCGCGCGGCGCACGATCTTGCCGGTTGCGGTCATCGGCAGGCTGTCGACGAACGCGATCGCGCGCGGATACTCGTGCGCGGCGAGGCGCGTGCGCACGTGCGCCTGCAGTGCCTGAACGAGCGCATCGTCGCCGGTGTGGCCGGGATTCAGCACGACGAATGCCTTGACGATCTCGGTACGCGTCGCGTCGGGGACGCCGACGACGGCCGCCATCCGCACCGCCGGATGCGTGAGCAGGCAATCCTCGATCGGGCCCGGGCCGATCCGGTAGCCGGCACTCGTGATCACGTCGTCGTCGCGGCCGACGAAGCGTACGAAACCGTCGGCGTCGATCATGCCCGTATCGCCGGTGAGCAGGTAGTCGCCCGCGAACTTGTCGCGCGTCGCGTCGGCGTTGCGCCAGTATTCGAGGAACATCACCGGGTCGGGGCGGCGCACCGCGATGTGCCCTTCGACGCCGGGCGGCAGCGGCGTGCCGTCCGCGTCGACGATCGCGACCGCATGGCCGGGCACGGCCTTGCCGATTGCGCCGGGCTGCGCGTCGAACAGCGCCGCACACGACGACAGCACCATGTTGCACTCGGTTTGCCCGTAGAACTCGTTGATCGTCACGCCGAGCGCGTCGCGCCCCCAGGCCGTCAGCTCGGTGCCGAGCGACTCGCCGCCGCTCGCGACCGATTTCAGCGACAGCGCGTAGCGTTCGCGCGGTGCCTCGACGGTGCGCATCAGCTTCAGCGCAGTGGGCGGCAGGAACGCGTGGGTGACGCCGTGCCGTGCCATCAGCGCGAAGGCCGCGTCGCCGTCGAATTTCTCGAAGCGGCGGGCGAGCACGGGCACGCCGTGATGCCATGACGGCAGCAGCACGTCGAGCAGGCCGCCGATCCATGCCCAGTCGGCGGGTGTCCAGAACAGGCGTGCATCGCGCGGGAAGCACTGCTGCGACATCTCCACGCCCGGCAGGTGGCCCAGCAGCACGCGATGCGCGTGCAGCGCGCCTTTCGGTTTGCCCGTCGTGCCGGACGTATAGATGATGACGGCCGGATCGTCGGCAGCCGTATCGGCCGGCACGAAGTCGGGCGTTTCGGCGGCGAGCGCCGTGTCGTAACGCAGCACGCCCGGCTGATCGGGCGCATCGTCGCCGATGCAGTAGACGGTATGCAATGCCGGCAGCTGTGCGCGCAGCGGCGCGATTTTCGCGTAGCCGGCCGCGTCGGTGACGAGCGCAGCCGCCTCGCTGTTCGCGAGCCGGTATTCGAGCGCATCGACGCCGAACAACGTGAAGAGTGGCACCGCGATCGCGCCGAGCTTGTAGGCGGCGAGGTGCGCGATCGCCGTTTCGGGCCCCTGCGCGAGAAAGATGCCGATGCGGTCGCCGCGCCGCAGGCCGGCGCGCACGAAGCTGTTCGTGAGCCGGTTAGAAGCATTCCTCAGGTCGTCGAACGTGAGGCGGGAAACGTCGCCTTGCGCCGTTTCGTGGATCAGCGCGAGGCGTCCGCTGCCGTCGGCCCATTTGTCGCAGACGTCCACACCGATGTTGTAACGCGCCGGAACGTCCCACGCGAAGCGGGAGAGCAGGTCGTCGTAGCGGTCGGTGGCGGGCAGCATCGCGTTGTCTCCTGGGGCGAGCGTGGTGTCGGGCGGACAGCTTACATCAGGGTTTCACGCAGGCGAATCCACAATGACGTCTGAGGGCAGGGAATCCTCGTACTCGTCCGAAAGCCTCGGCTCAGTGCACGATTCCACAATGACGCATAAGATCACGAAAAAACAGTGTGTGACCATGGATTTGCTTCTGATAGCTGCGGGGTTCAGCCTGATCGGGATCGGCCTGCTGGTAGCGTTTGCACGTCACGTCGATCCGTTGTCCGGCCGTTTCACCGGACGTCTGCGCAAGCGCTGACACCATCTTTCCCGATGTTTGCCGCGACGGCACGCGATGCGCGCCGGCATCGCGTGTCGCCTGTCGGGCGCTCAGCGCGCCGGCAGGTAGCGTGACGGGTCGATCGATCGGCCGCCGTAGCGCACCTCGAAATGCAGCGCGACGCGATCGCTGTCGCTGTTGCCCATCTCGGCGATCGACTGCCCCTGCGTGACCGACTGGCCTTCCTTCACCAGCAGCGCGCGGTTGTGCGCGTAGGCGGTCAGGTAATCGGCGTTGTGCTTGAGGATGATCAGGTTGCCGTAGCCGCGCAGCCCGTTACCCGCATAGACCACCACGCCCGGCGCCGCCGCGACCACCGGCGTGCCCGGCGAGTTCGCGATGTCGATACCCTTCGATTTCGAGCCGTCGAACGTGCGAACCACGTTGCCGGCTGCCGGCCAGATCAGCGCGATGCTCGTGGCCGGCTTGACGGCCGACTCAACCGGCGCGGAAGGCGCGGGGCGGGCCCGGCCGGCGCTGCCGGTACCGGTGGTCGACGGCGTCGATGCGGTGGTCGTGCCGGGCGGCGGCGCGACGCGCAGCACCTGGCCGACTTCGATCGCATCGGGGTTCGTCATCTGGTTCCAGCGCACGATGTTCGATACCGACGTGCGGTTATCGCGCGCGATCTTGTAGAGCGTGTCGCCGCGCTCGACTCGATAGAACCCGGGGCCGACAGGCGCGGAGCCGCACGCGACGAGCAGGGCGGCGCAGGCGGCTGCGAAGAGTCGCTTCGTTGTTGTTCCGAACATTGAACCTCGCAAAACCCTGCCGCTCGTGACGCGGCAGGCAACACAAAACGTCCGATTTTAACGGGTTCGACCCGCGCACCGCAGTTTGGGCCGTTGCCGGGGCCGTCGCGCGCCGGTTCGGCGCGCTGCGTATTGACGTCTCGGCGGGCGTATCAGCCGGCGAGCGGGAGGACGCGAATCCTCAGCGTGGCCGTTTCGGTCGCGCCCGGCGCGAGCATGCGCAGCCCGAGGCCGTTGTGGATCGCATCCGGCAGCCCGAGCCACGGTTCGACACAGTAGAAGTCCGAATCCGGCTTTTCGGTCCAGGTCGTGACCGCGTACCACGGGATCGAGTCCGGCACGTCGAGCGCGATCTCGATCGTGCGGCGGCGGCCCGGCATCACGATGCGCACCGGCGTGGCCGGCGCGCCGTCGAGGCAGTGGAAGCGGTCGAGAATGTCCGGGTTGTCGAGGCGATAGCGGGCTTCGCCCGGTTCGGCCGTACTGATCGAACCGTCCGGGAGCTGTGCGCAACGATGCGTCGGCGGCAGTTCGAGCGTGGTTTCGGCGCGCTCGCCGTGCGGCAGCGCGAAATAGAAATGATGGCCGGCGTAGTAGGGCAGCGGCGTGTCGCCGCGATTGGTCGTCGTCAGGGCGACTTCGAGCGTGTGCGCGTCGGCCAGCCGGTAGGTCGTTTCGAACCGGAAGTCGAACGGGTAACTCGCCCGCAGCGCGTCGGTCGCGTCGAGCGTCATCGACAACGCGGCGCCATCGGCCGACGGTTGCGCGGCGAACGGCAGGTCGCGCGCAAAGCCGTGCATCGGCAGGTCGCGCACCACGCCGGCGGCGTCGCGCCAGCGGCCGAGTTCGCCGTCGACGCGGTGACGGCCGAGGAACGGGAACAGCAGCGGGTTGCCGCCGCGCACGCGCGCAAGATTGCTCCAGTCGGCCGTTTCGGGCCAGAAGATCACCGGTTCGCCGTCGACATGCCAGGACAGCAGGCGGCCGCCGAATTGCGGAGCGACCCGGACGAGCGACGGGCCGGCGTGAAGTTCGTGAATCTCGTGTTGCTGGAAGGTCGGCATGGCGAATCGGGTTGGGCGGGTGGACGGGAACGGCGCGCTCCATTATCGGGCCGTGGCGGCTCGGGGAAAACCCTTCTCGGGAAATCGCGAGTTTTTAAGACTGTCAACGGTCGGGATAATGCCTCTAAACCGGTGAGGTTGCCGGGTCATGACACTTCGTGGAGGGGGCCATGGATCTGGCAATGGCAATGGGTATCGCACTGTTCGGCATGTTCACCGGCAGCACGGTATTATTTTTCTATCAGCTCGGCCGCTGACGGCAATTCCTGCCGAAGTCGAAAGGCCCGCCATGCAAATGGCGGGCTTTTTGCTTTCTGTGTGCTTACAAATTGCAAGCGTTTGTGTGCATGGCCGCAATAACCTGCCAAATGCCTTGGCGCAGTAATCCTGGCTCGGCATAATCGGGGCGCGTTTTTTCGGACGCGCATCGCGTCGTCCGTCTTTCTTCCCGCTTAATCTCGACTAAAAGGACCGACGCGTGAGTCTCTGGTTTCTGGTATTCCTGAGCGTCCTGCAGGGCGTCACCGAACTCTTTCCCGTCAGCAGCCTTGGCCATACGCTGCTCGTGCCGGCACTGTTCGGCATGCATATCGACAAGCACGCGCCGCAACTGCTGCCGTTCCTCGTTGCGCTGCACCTTGGTACCGCGCTGGCGCTGCTGTGGTATTTCCGCGCGCGCTGGATCGCGCTGATCAGCGGCTTCTTCGCGCAGCTCGGCGGCCGCAAGAACGACGACGGGCACCTGATGTGGGCGCTCATCATCGGTACGATTCCGACCGGCATCGTCGGGCTGCTCCTCGAGAAGCGCATCGAACGCGTGTTCCACGACCTGCGGATCGTCGCGATCGCGCTGATCGTGAACGGCGTGCTGCTGTGGCTCGGCGATCGCATCCAGCGCAGCCGCGCGCATCAGGCGCCCGAGAAGATGACGTTCAAGCAGGCGTTCTTCGTGGGTCTCGCGCAGATCGGCGCGCTGATTCCGGGTTTCTCGCGCAGCGGGCTGACGATGATCGCCGGCAATGCCGCGGGGCTGACGGCGGAGAAGGCCGCGGAATTCTCGTTTCTGCTCGGTACGCCGATCATTTTCGCGGCGGGGGTGCTCGAGCTGCCGAAGCTGTTCCATGCACGCGACCAGCTTGCCGATGCGCTGCTCGGCGGCGTGCTGACGGCGATCGCCGCGTACCTGAGCGTGCGGTTCCTGATGCGCTATTTCGAAGGGCGCGGCCGGCTGGCTTCGTTCGGCGTGTATTGCGTGATCGCCGGCGTGTTCTGCCTCGGCTGGTTCATGATGCATCCGCAGCCGGTTTGATGTCGCGGTGGCCCATCTCGCGTGATGTGACGCGATGATCGGGTATAATTTCGGGCTCGGCTTCATGCCGGGCCCGTTTTGTTTCGGGGCTTTGGTTTTGGCGGTTCTGCCGTCGCTCGAAGCCCTGCGTCAAATGCGGTCCGTGTCGGCCGTGTCTTTTCTCCCCGACCGCCCTTAGCTCAGTTGGATAGAGCAACGGCCTTCTAAGCCGTAGGTCACACGTTCGAATCGTGTAGGGCGGGCCAGTTAGATTTCTCGAAGTCCTTCACCAGTCCGCCCCGGTTACCCCCTCACTCAACCGTCACCGATTTCGCCAGATTCCTCGGCTTGTCGATATCCGCGCCGCGCAAACACGCCGCGTGATACGCGAGCAGCTGCAACGGCACGACATGCAGGATCGGCGACAACAGCCCGTAGTAATCCGGCATCCGCAGCACCGACACACCTTCGCCGTTGTCGATCCGCGTATCCGCGTCGGCGAACACGTAAAGCTGCCCGCCGCGCGCACGTACTTCCTGCATGTTCGACTTCAGCTTCTCCAGCAGCGCGTCGTTCGGCGCGATCGTCGCAACGGGCATCGTGTGGGTCACGAGCGCCAGCGGCCCATGCTTCAGTTCGCCCGCGGGATACGCCTCCGCGTGGATATACGAAATTTCCTTCAGCTTCAGCGCGCCTTCGAGCGCGATCGGGTAGTGCAGCCCGCGCCCGAGAAACAGCGCGTTCTCGTGCTGCGAGAATTCCGCCGCCCAGCGCTCGATCTGCGGCTCGAGCCCGAGCACATCCTCGAGTGCGCCAGGCAGCCGCCGCAGTTGCATCGTATAGCGCGCAAGCTGCGCATCGTCGACGTAGCCGCGCAGCCGCCCGAGCGTGACCGCGAGTATGAACAGCGCGACGAGCTGCGTCGTAAACGCCTTGGTCGACGCGACGCCGATTTCCGGGCCGGCCCGCGTCAGGAAGCGCAGGCCGGTCTGCCGCATCATCGCGCTGGTCGGCACGTTGCAGATCGCCAGCGTGTCGATATGGCCGAGCGCCTGCGCGTACTTGAGCGCGGCGAGCGTGTCGGCGGTCTCGCCGGATTGCGACACGCTCACCACCAGCGTATTCGGCATCGCGAGCGCGTCGCTGTAACGGTATTCGCTCGCGATCTCGACCTGTGCGGGCACGCGCGCGATCGTTTCGAGCCAGCGGCGCGCGGTCAGGCCGGAGTAGTGACTCGTGCCGCACGCGAGAATCAGCACGTTGTCGATCTGCTCGAACGCCCGCGCGGCGTCGGGGCCGAATACGGCCGGATCGAACAGCCCCGCATCCGGGATGGTCGCGGCCACGGCCTGCGGTTGCTCGAAAATCTCCTTCTGCATGAAATGCCGGTACGGCCCGAGTTCGACGGCGGCCTGCGCGGAGGAAATGGTCTGTACCGCACGCTCGACCGGCGCGCCGCCGCGGTCGAGCACGCGCACGCCGCCCGGCGTCAACTCGACGATGTCGCCTTCCTCGAGGAAGATGAAACGGTCGGTGATGCCGGCGAGCGCGAGCGCGTCGGAGGCAAGAAAGCATTCGCCGTCCTTCACGCCGACGACGAGCGGCGAGCCCACGCGCGCACCGATCAGCCGTTGTGGCTCGTGCTTGCTGAATACGGCGATCGCGTAGGCGCCGTGAAGCTGCGACGTTGCCGCGCGCACGGCGGCGAGCAGGTCGCCGCGATACTGGCTGTGGATCAGGTGCGCGACGACTTCGGTGTCGGTCTGGCCATCGAATTCGTAATGCTCGTCTGAAAGTTGCTTGCGCAACGTTTCGTGGTTCTCGATGATGCCGTTGTGCACGAGTGCGATTTCATCGCGCGAGAAGATCGGATGCGCGTTGCAGGTTGCCGGCGCGCCGTGCGTTGCCCAGCGCGTGTGCGCGATGCCGGTGCTGCCGGTCAGGCCGGCGGTGCGCACGTGCGCGTCGAGGTCGGCGACGCGCGACACGCTGCGCTCGCGACGCGCCTGGCCGTCGACGACCGTCGCCACGCCGCATGAGTCGTAGCCGCGATATTCGAGACGACGCAAACCTTCAATCAGAATCGGGACGATGTCCCGTTGCGCGACCGCGCCGACGATGCCACACATGACACGTCTCCTTCCCTTGTAGCCATCATGGACCGCGCGCACCGTTGCGTCAGCGCGATGCGGTCGCCGTTGCCGCTGCCGTCGTGAATCCGCATCGAGCGGGGATGACGGGGGCGGCCATCCGTTTTTCGAATGCCAGATAAAGCGACTCCTCCAGTACGTTCCAGTGTGCGCCGTGCCGGTATGGCGCTGATCGCGCTTGCCAGCAGGCGACCGTGCCCCAATCGTTCATCTTGACCGCGACCAGCGCGATCAAGCCCCACGGATAATCGGTGTCGGCGAGTTGCGGCCAGCTCTTGCCGTACTTCCTCATCCACTGCGCGTAGATCGTCTCGCCGGATTGTTCGGGAACCTGAATATCTGACAGAAGCGGAAGGATCTGCGCAATCTTCGCAGGATAGAAACTCGTGTCGCTGACCTGCTGCGTGCTGGCGCGAAAGCCGAATTCCGTGCCGCGCCAGAACACCTTCAGGATCGCGGATGCCAGCCGGTCGGCGCGCTGGCTCCAAGGGCCCGCGTGCGTGTAGTCGGCGCGCCGGACGTAGTACGCCGAGAGTGCCTGGAACGCGCTGTGTATCTCGACGTTGTCCATCAGCAACGCGACGTGCAGTGACGACGAGATCTGATAGACGCCGGAGGGTTTGTCGAGCAGCGTGTCCAGATGCAGGCCGGCCCGGTTCATGCTCAGTTCCCACGCGGCAGGCAAGCCGTCAGGTGGCGCGAAACGGGCGAGCAGTTCGATCCAGGTCGCCATCATCGCGTCGTCGGTTTCCGCGTCGGCACATGCGCGGTAGCGGCTGTTCTTCACGCAGTAGCGATCGAACCCGCCATCCGGACGCTGGCGCGGCAGCAACCATGCGATCCACGCGAGTGCAGCCTGACGGGCGTCGAGCTGCGCGTCGGACGCGGCGAGCAGCGCTTTCGCCGCGAAATACGGGTCGATGCCGACGCCGTTCTGGCGCACGGTGATCGCGCCGTCGGTACGCTGGTACATCCCGTTGAGCCGGAGTTCGGCGGCGCTCGCGTGCAGCGCGAAGCCACACGCGGCGATACAGCAGGCGACGTGCCACAGGCGGCACAGCGCGACGGTGGCCGCTACGCGCGAGCGTAAGGTCGGGCAAAGCGCGGGCCGGTTCATGGTCTTGGGCGCCTGCGCGGCGGTCCTGTTCAATCGTCGCCGGGCGCGGCGTTGGCCGCGTCGCACCTGGCGAGCGCGTCGACGTTGTGGCTCGGTTCACCGTGGCGCGGGTGAACCCGAGGCGGGTACCGATAGCTGCGTTCACGGGCCGGTTCTTTACAGCGGAGCCGGAACCAGGCTCGCGGATCGCGCGTACTTCAACAGGACACGTCGGCACGTTCGGCACGCAGGAGCGCTTGTCTGTCGCTCCAGGCGGACGCGTTGCGTTTCGTTCCTGCTTCGTTGCTTGGGCGTCCCCGTTCGTCCGCTGTCGGGCGGGCGCTTCGGGGCACACCTGACTGTCATTAAGCAAGGCGTGAGCCATCGGCCGAGATGCCGCGCGCAGCAAGGGGCGGGGGTGGCGTCCGGATGCTTGGCGCGGACGGAGGCGGCGGATTTTGATTCATCGAAGAATCAGCGTGCACGGGCCGAATACCCGAGCGCGATCGGCGTTACGGCCCGTAAGCGTCATGCGTCGAGCGAATTGTCTGCCGAACCTGTGCGACCTCGGCAGCACGACTCCGCTCGGTGACGTGCATCGCGTCGTTCGTTGCGTGTGCATCGGCCGGAATGTCGCTGTGTTCCATGAGGGCGCATGCGTTTCATGGACCGGAATCTGATGCCGCACGCCCCGTTCCGGACCCGCGTTACACATTCGCAACATTTCCCACCCTCTTGATTCGTGCGACGTGAACGACGTTGCACGCCGGGTAAATCCCTCGTGCATGACTGCGGCCGAGGGGTCGATGGCACCGCTCGCTGCACAGACAAAAGTGGCGGATCAAGGAAGCGCAACGCGCTTCGACAGATGCGTGAGATGCGATGCGCGATGAACGCTCGACATGGGGTCGCGATTCGTCGGACGACGTCGCCGAGGGAACCACGCGACTGCCCGGATAGGTGCCTGTATCGCGTGTATCCGGCGCTGCGACACGCGTAGCAGTTGTGAAACATTCCGTCGTGCGCCGCGTGTGCGCAGTGCACGCAGTGTGAACCGCACACGGCTGCAGGGCGGCTGGTTTGAATATTGCTGTAGTGGTGTGGAAGGGAAGTGAACAACAGACGTGACGCCAGGCTCAGCGAGGAACGACTCATGACGTGACTGATCAAGTGCAACGGGACGCCGGTAGTACGACGATTCGCGTGGCGTAGACCACGCGGACCGGGCGGCGCGCTCGCTCCGCGACATCGCAACGTGTCGATCGTGTGCGAGTACGGGAGGTGCCGCCTGAATACATGCTTCGCGCCACGGGCAGGGTCATTCAGCGCGAAATGGCTCAACGAGGATAACGATGAAGAAGATTTTGCTTGTGTTCGGGACTCGCCCGGAGGCCATCAAGATGGCACCGCTGGTGCGTGCATTGAAAGCGCAAGCGGGTGTCGACGCCAGGGTATGCGTGACCGCGCAGCACCGCGAAATGCTCGATCAGGTGCTGACGCTGTTCGACATCAAACCCGACTACGATCTCAACGTGATGCGCCAAAGTCAGACCCTGACCGACGTGACGACGGGCATTCTGCAGGCGATCGGCATCGTCTTCGACGAATTGCGTCCGGACGTCGTGCTGGTGCACGGCGATACGACGACCACGCTCGCGGTCAGTCTTGCGGCGTTCTATCGCTATCTGCCGGTCGGGCACGTGGAGGCCGGCTTGCGCAGCGGCGACATCTGGTCGCCGTGGCCGGAAGAGTTGAATCGCCGCGTGACCGATGCGGTGTCGTCGTGGCATTTCGCGCCGACCGGGCAGGCACGCGACAACCTGCTCAGCGAGGGCGTACCGGGCGGGGCGGTCGTGCTGACCGGCAATACCGTGATCGACGCGCTGCACGAGGTCAAGCGCATGCTCGATTGCACTGCGGCGCTGACGGAGCGGGTCGCGGGACAGTTTCCGTTTCTCGAACCGTCGCGGCGCGTGGTGCTGATCACCGGCCATCGTCGCGAAAGTTTCGGTGAGCCGTTCCAGAATTTCTGCGATGCGCTGTGTACGCTGGCGAACCGCTATCCCGATGCGCAGTTCGTCTATCCGTTGCACATGAATCCGAACGTGCGGGAGCCGGCGCGCGCACGGCTCGGCCACGTGGCGAACATCTACCTGATCGAGCCGCAGGAATATCTGTCGTTCGTATTCCTGATGTCGCGCGCGCATTTCATCATCACCGATTCGGGCGGCATTCAGGAAGAAGGGCCGGCACTGGGCAAGCCGGTGCTGGTCACGCGCGAGACGACGGAGCGGCCGGAAGCGATCCAGGCCGGTACCGCACGGCTCGTCGGCACCAATCAGGAGCGGATCGTGTGGGAGGCCTCGCGTCTGTTCGACAGCGAGAGCGCGTACGGGGACATGGCGCACGCGAGCAATCCGTACGGCGACGGTCATGCGAGCGAGCGGATCGTTCACGCGCTGATGCGTAATCCGGGGGCACCCACGAAGGCGACGAGCTTTTCGATGGGGACGTCGGAGATGCCGCTCAATCCGCTCACGCTGGGGTTGCAGGCGCTGAGGTCGCGCTGAACGTGCGGTTGCATGAAGCGCCTGCGCTCGGCTTCGACACCATGTGAAGCGGACGGTGTTTCGTTCATGATTCGTCAGGCGCGGCGGCGCGGGACGGACGATGCCGGACTCAATCGAGACGGTGCGTTTCGATCGCGCCTATCCGGCTTTCGCGTGTCGGAGCGACGGTTGCGCAGAAGCTGGTAGATGACGGCGTCGTCGCGGTAGTCGGCGACATCAATTCGGGCGTGTCCATATTCGCGGGATGTCCCGCCCGGTCATGGCGTTCGCCCCCTTGGGCACGCACCACATCCGTCGTGGGTGGAGCGGCTACCTCACGCGCCCATCGCTCGCCGGGACCGACATGCCAGTCGGTCTCGTCCGCATGATGCACGTCATGCGTCATCGATTCCTCGTCGGCCTTTCCCCCGGTTCGTCACGTCAGTGCCGATACGTCCCGTCTGCGCAAAACTGCCGCACATCAGTTAGAGTTGGAGCCCGGGTCATTCCGCATACGATTCCGGCTCCCCGGCGCGATGCAGACGCCGCCGGAGCTGAACATCGCACGCAGGTGCCGCGATACGCGGCGCCGTTTCTGGCAGTCCCGACAGGGTCGCGTTGCCTGAATGACGGTTGGCATGGGGCAGAATCCGGGCGGGTGCGTGTCCGCTATCAATCCGGATCGCGTGTCCGATAGCCATCCTCGGCCAGCCGTACCGATAACGACGCATTGACTGCCGGTTCTGCCGGCGGAGCAGCCTACACGACGGCACCGGGCCGGCGCAGCAGAACGCACCCGTCGCCGTTCGAATCCCCACCGGGCACCCGTGGTGCGATGCGGGCGCCTCGACCAGGAGGTGAACGATGATCACGCTGACCGTCAACGGTAGCGAACAGCACTTCGACGGCAATCCCGACATGCCGTTGCTCTGGTATCTGCGCGATGTCCTCGGCCACACCGGCACCAAGTTCGGCTGCGGTATGGCACTGTGCGGCGCGTGCACCGTCCACCTCGACGGTGTCGCGATCCGGTCGTGCATCACGCCCGTCGCGGCCGCTGCCGGCAAGCGCGTGACGACGATCGAGGGCCTGTCGACCGATCTGACCCATCCGCTGCAGCAGGCCTGGCAGGAACTGAACGTCGCGCAGTGCGGCTACTGCCAGTCCGGGCAGATCATGCAGGCCGCGTCGCTGCTGAAGACGAATCCCCATCCGACCGACGCCGACATCGACGATGCGATGTCCGGCAATATCTGCCGCTGCGGCACCTACACGCGCATTCGCGCGGCGATCCGTCTGGCGGTGCGCCGCGGAGGTGCCGCATGAGCGCGCCCGAACTCTCCGTCCATAACGAAAGCCGCCGTGCGCTGCTGCTCGGCTTCGCGTCCGGCGGGCTGCTGCTCGCGTTCGGCGTGCCGTCGCTCGTGCGCGCGGCCGTGCCGGTGCAGCCGCCCGTCAGCGCGAATCCGCAGTACGGCGGCGCGGGGATGCCGCACGGGTTGCGCGACGATCCGCACCTGTTCGTCGCGATCGCGCCGGATGACACGGTCACCGTGACCTGCATCCGCTCCGAGATGGGGCAGGGCGTACGCACGAGCGTCGCGCTCGTGGTGGCGGACGAACTGGGCGCGGACTGGGCGCGCGTGAAGGTCGCGCAGGCCGTCGGCGACGAGCCGCGCTACGGCAACCAGAACACCGACGGGTCGCGCAGCCTGCGCCAGAGCTTCGCCGCGCTGCGTCGTGCGGGCGCGGCCGCGCGCACGATGCTCGAACAGGCTGCCGCTGCCGCATGGGGCGTCGATGCGCGTCAGGTCAAGGCGACGGTGCACGAGGTCGTCGACACGAAGAGCGGGCGCAAGCTCGGCTTCGGTGAACTGGCAGCGAAGGCGGCCGCGCTGCCGGCACCGGATCCGGCAACGGTGGTGCTGAAGGCGCCGGCCGAATTCCGCTATATCGGCAAGGGCGAAACGGCGCTGATCGACGGGCGCGACATCGTCGGCGGCCGCGCGCATTACGGCATCGACACGCGGCTCGACGGGATGCTGTATGCGGTCGTCGCGCGACCGCCGGCCTACGGTGACACGGTGGCGTCGTTCGACGCATCGGCAGCGGAGAAGCTGCCGGGTGTCGTCAAGGTCGTGCAGCTTGCGCCGACGCCGCTGCCGTCCGGATTCCAGCCGCTTGGCGGCGTGGCCGTCGTCGCGCGCGATACGTGGACAGCGATCCAGGCACGCGCGCAACTGAAGATCGACTGGAAGCGCGGGCCCAACGCGACCTACGACTCGGCCGCGTATCGCAAGACCCTCGAAGCGGCGGCCGCGCAACCGGGCGACGTGATCCGCAACGACGGCGACGCGGCGGCGGCGCTGGCCGGCGCCGCGAAACGCGTGCGCGCGACGTACTACGTTCCGCACCTCGCGCACGCGACGATGGAGCCGCCCGCGGCTGTCGCGCGCGTGGCGGACGGCCGCTGCGAAGTGTGGACCTGCACGCAGGCACCGCAGACCACGCGCGACGAGATCGCGAAGGCGCTCGGGTTGCCGACGGAGCGCGTGACGGTCAACGTGACGCTGCTCGGCGGCGGGTTCGGCCGCAAGTCGAAGCCCGACTACGTGGTGGAGGCGGCGCTGCTGTCGAAGGCGGTCGGCGCGCCCGTCAAGCTGACGTTCACGCGCGAGGACGACATCGCGCACGACTATTTCCATGCGGTGTCGCTCGAAGCGTTCGACGGCGGGATCGATGCGTCGGGGAAAGTGGTCGCGTGGCAGCATCGCACGGTCGCGCCGTCGATCCAGTCGACGTTCAGGGCCGGCGTCGTGCACGAGCAGCCGGGCGAGCTCGCGCAGGGCATTGCGGACCTGCCGTTCGCGATTCCGAACGTTCGGATCGAGAATCCGGCCGCGGAAGCGCACACGCGGATCGGCTGGTTCCGCTCGGTCTACAACATCCCGCATGCGTTCGGCATCCAGAGCTTCGTGTCGGAGCTGGCGCACGCGGCCGGCCGCGACCCGAAGGATTTCCTGCTCGACCTGATCGGGCCCGCGCGGCGTTTCGAGCCGCACATCGCGGTGAAGAACGTGAACTACGGCGAGGATCCGGCGTTGTATCCGGTCGATACCGGGCGGCTGCGGCGCGTGGTCGAGACGGTCGCGCGCGAAGCCGGCTGGGGGCGCAAGCTGTCGAAGGGGCACGGGCTAGGGATCGCCGCGCATCGCAGCTTCGTGTCGTATACGGCGGCGGTGTGCGAGGTGCAGGTCGATGCCGACGGCAAGATCACGGTGCCGCGGGTCGACATCGCGATCGACTGCGGGCCGCAGGTCAATCCGGAGCGTGTACGCTCGCAGCTCGAGGGCGCGGTGGTGATGGGGCTCGGCATCGCGCTGCACGGCGAGATCACGTTCAAGGACGGCCATCCGGAGCAGAGCAACTTCAACGGCTTCCAGGTACTGAGAATGAACGAAGCGCCGCGCGAAATCCGCGTGCATCTCGTCGCGCCGGACGATTTCGCGACGCCGCTGGGCGGCGTGGGCGAGCCGGGCCTGCCGCCCGTCGCGCCGGCGTTGACCAATGCGATCTTCGCGGCGACCGGCACGCGCATCCGCAGCCTGCCGATTGCCGATCAGCTCGCGAAGTCCCGGGCAGGGTGACACAATCCCCAGGCCGGGCCGCATCGTGCGGCCCGGTACGCATCCATCCTTGAACAAGGAGTGTCGACGTGGCCTCATCCGATGTCAGCGTGAAGCAGGCAGTTTCTTCCACCGAATGGGACGCGCGAGTCAACCTGGCGGCGGCTTACCGTCTCACCGCGCTGTTCGGCTGGGACGATCTCGTGTTCACCCATATTTCCGCGCGCGTGCCCGGCCCGGAGCATCATTTCCTGATCAACCCGTACGGGATGATGTTCGACGAGATCACCGCATCGTCGCTGGTGAAGGTGGATCTCGACGGCCGCAAGGTGTCCGAATCACCTTACGAGATCAACCCGGCCGGCTTCACCATTCACAGTGCGGTGCATGCGGCCCGCGACGACGCGCTGTGCGTGATGCATACGCATTCGATCAACGGCGTCGCGGTGTCGGCGCAGGAAGCGGGGCTGCTGCCGCTGTCGCAGCAGTCGCTCGGCGTGCTGGCATCGCTCGGCTATCACGACTACGAGGGCATTGCGCTCAACGAGGGCGAGAAAGCGCGCCTCGTGCACGACCTAGGCGCCAACACGAACCTGATGCTGCGCAACCACGGCCTGCTGACCGTCGGTGCGACGCCGGCAGACGCGTTCGTCGCGATGTACTTCTTCGAAGCGGCCTGCATGATCCAGGTCCGCGCGCAGGCCGGCGGCTCGGCGTTGTTGCCGATCGGGCAGCCGATTCTCGACGGCATCAAGCAGCAGATCGCCGCCGTGACGCGCGGGATGGGCGCCGGGGCGCTCGTCTGGCCCGGTTTGCTGCGCCGGCTCGATCGACGCAATCCCGGTTACGCGGACTAGCGCATCCGCCGTTGTTGTTTTAGAACGACCGTGCTAAATTCCTGCCAGCCCTAGCAGTCACGGAACCCTTCATTCGGCTGACGAAGCCGGCCCCGGGAGGCAGCACGATGAGCTTGTTGATGTCGCGACGCGATCTCGCGTTCCTGCTGTATGACTGGCTCGACGCGGAAGCGCTCGTCGCGCTGCCGCGTTACGCCGAGCACAGTCGCGAGACCTTCGACGCGGTGCTCGATACCAGCGAGCGGATTGCGGAAGACCTGTTCGCGCCGCATGCGGCGCGTGGCGATCGCGAGGAGCCGCAGTTCGACGGCGAGCGCGTGACGCTGATCCCGGACGTCGAACCGGCGGTGCGCGCCTTCGCGGACGCCGGGCTGATCGCCGCGGGCCATGACGAAGCGCTCGGCGGCATGCGCTTGCCGAAGCTGGTCGAAGCCGCGTCGTTCCTGTTCTTCCAGGCCGCGAACATCGCGACGGCCGCCTATCCGTTCCTGACCGTCGCCAACGCGAACCTGCTCGTCGCGCACGGCAGCCCCGCGCAGATCGACGCGTTCGCGCGCCCGGAACTGGAAGGGCGCTACTTCGGCACCATGTGCCTGTCCGAGCCGCAAGCCGGTTCGTCGCTGTCCGACATCGCAACGCGTGCGGATTTCGAAGGCGACTCGCCGCTTGGCCCGCGCTACCGGCTGACCGGCAACAAGATGTGGATCTCGGGCGGTGAACACGAGCTGACGGAGAACATCGTCCACCTCGTGCTCGCGAAGATTCCCGACGAACACGGCCGGCTGCTGCCCGGCACGCGCGGGATCTCGCTGTTCATCGTGCCCAAGTACCTGCCGGGCACCGACGGCGCCGCGCTGGGCGAGCACAACGACGTGGTGCTCGCCGGGCTGAACCACAAGATGGGTTATCGCGGCACCACCAACTGCCTGCTGAACTTCGGCGAAGGCACGCGCTACCGCCCGGAAGGGCGTGCGGGCGCGATCGGCTATCTGGTCGGTCAGCCGAACCATGGCCTCGCGTACATGTTCCACATGATGAACGAAGCGCGCATCGGTGTCGGCGCGGGCGCGGTGGCGCTCGGCTACACGGGTTACCTGCACGCGCTCGACTACGCGCGCAACCGGCCGCAGGGGCGTCCGCTCGGGCCGGCCGGCAAGGATGCCGCCGCGCCGCAGGCGCCGATCGTCGAGCATCCGGACGTGCGGCGCATGCTGCTCGCGCAGAAGGCCTATGTCGAAGGCGGTCTCGCGCTGATCCTGTACTGCGCGAAGCGGGTGGACGAAGCACATGCGCACGCCGACGCGGACGTGCGCGCCGATGCCGCGCGCCTGCTCGACATCCTGACGCCGATCGCGAAAAGCTGGCCGTCGCAGTGGTGTCTCGCCGCGAACGACCTCGCGATCCAGGTGCACGGCGGCTATGGCTATACGCGCGATTACGCGGTCGAGCGGCTCTACCGCGACAATCGGCTCAATCCGATTCACGAAGGCACGCACGGGATCCAGGCGCTCGATCTGCTGGGCCGCAAGGTCGCGCAGGACGATGGCGCGTCGCTGCGTGCACTCGATGCGCGGATCGACGCGACCGTCGGACGCGCGCGGACGCTCGATGCCGGCCTGCGCGAGCACGCCGACGCACTGGCGCGGCGCTGGGCACGGCTCGGCGATGTCACGCGACAGCTGAGCGCGATCGGCGATCCGCAGGCGCGGCTCGCGAACGCGAGTGTCTATCTGGAAGCGTTCGGCCATCTCGTCGTCGCGTGGCTGTGGCTCGACGTGACGCTCGCCGCGCACGGGAAAGCCGACGATTTCCACGACGGCAAGCGTGCGGCCGCCCGCTATTTCTTCAACTGGGAATTGCCGAAAGTGGATGCGCAGCTCGATCTGCTGGCGAGTGTCGACACGACGACGCTCGAGATGCGCGACGCGTGGTTCTGATCATTGCTTCACCGACAGTCCGGAATGCCGACGAGGTCGCGGATGCCGATTCCACCGGCTGTCGCGTACTCGTCGTGAACCGGCCATGCGGGCGTGCCCCGCAGGCCGACCCGATGCCTGCCTACGCAGCACAAGGAGAGAGACGAACATGAAAGCCCTGTTGTGTACCGCATTCGGCCCGATCGACAGCTTGCGCATCGAGGACGTCGCGATTCCCGAGCCGGCCGCGGGCCAGGTCCGGGTTCAGGTGAAGGCCGCATCGCTCAATTTCCCCGATGCGCTGATCGTCCAGGGCTTGTATCAGGTGAAGCCGGCGCTGCCGTTTTCGCCGGGCGCGGAATTTGCCGGCGTGATCGACGCGGTGGGCGAGGGCGTGACTGCGTGGCAGCCCGGCGATTCGGTGGTCGCGTTCACCGGGCACGGCGGGTTCGCGCAACAGTGCGTGGCCGACGTGCACCAGATTGCCGCACTGCCGCCGGGCATGACTTTCGAGCAAGGCGCGGCGCTCGTGCTCGCGTACGGCACGTCGCTGCACGCATTGCAGCAGCGTGCGCGGCTGCAAGAAGGCGAGACGTTGCTCGTGCTGGGCGCGGCGGGCGGCGTTGGCCTCGCGGCGATCGAGATTGCGAAGGCGCTCGGCGCGCGCGTGATCGCGGCAGCGTCGAGTGCGGACAAGCTGGCACTGTGTCGTGAAGCGGGCGCCGACGAGACGATCGACTATGCGACCGAAGACCTGCGCCGCCGTGTCGACGAACTGACCGGCGGGCGCGGTGCGGACGTCGTCTACGATCCGGTGGGCGGCGCGTACAGCGAGGCGGCGTTGCGCGCGACTGCCTGGCGCGGCCGGTTCCTCGTGGTCGGCTTCGCGGCCGGCGAGATCCCGAAGATCGCGCTGAACCTGGCGCTGCTCAAGGAGCGCGACATTCTCGGCGTGTTCTGGGGCGATGCGGTGCGCCGCGATCCGAAGCAGCATGTCGCGAACATGCGGCTGCTTGCCGAATGGTTCGCGGCCGGCAAGGTGCGACCCGCGATCACCGAGCGCGTGTCGCTGGCCGGCGCGGCCGACGCGATCGCGCGGATGGCGAACCGGCAGGTGAAGGGCAAGGTGGTGATCCTGCCGGACGCCTGACCGGCCTTCCGCGCGCCGCGCGCCGGTCGAGGCCGCGCGGCTGCGGTTCAGCGCGCGTGTGCGTTACGCGATCTGCTGCAGAAGGGCCGCGACCCGCTGCCCGAGCGCGTGATGCTGATCGGCTGCGAAGTGAACGCCATCTATCGGGCTCACCTCGATGATCGCGCCGGCATCGAGAAAGTGAGCACCGGCATCGCTTGCCACCTGTTCGTACCGCTTCGCGAGCTGCCGCGACTTCGCGGCACCGCCCGCGAAGATGTCGCCGAGGAAACCGACCTCGGTGATCGGGGCCGGCGCCATCAGCACGAGCTTCGGTGACGCACCGGACGGGCCGGCACGGCACGCGGCGATCTCGGCAAGCAGCACGCCGACCGACGTCGCGATGTCGGCGGGCGTGACCGAGAAGCGTGTCTTCAGATCGTTCGTCCCGAGCATCAGCACGACGACGTCGACCGGCAAGTGGCTTTCGACGCACGCGCGCAGATATGACAAACCGTTCTTGTGCCGGCCTTCGATCGGATCGTCGTGCACGGTCGTACGCGCGGGCAATCCTTCTTCAATGACCCGCCATCCTGCGCCGAGCGTCTGCGCCAGCACGCCGGTCCAGCGTTCTTCGCGTGCGAACCGCTCCAGTACGCCGGCACGCGTCATCGGGCGCGTGCCGTGCGTGTTCGAATCGCCGTAGCAGAGCACGGTTTTCTGCATCATCGTCATTTCCTCCGTTGGTCGTTCAGTCTTTCGGCAAGCGCAGCGCGTCGAGTGCGTGCTGCGAATATTCGACCCAGAACCGCTCGTTCGCGATGCCGGCCTGCAGTACCAGATGCTGAAGGCGCTTCGTGCGCGAATCGGTGCCTTCCGCAAAATCGCGCGCCTCGATCCGCAGATACAGGTCGAGCTTCTCCTGGTGCAGCGCGATGCGCCGCCTGATTTCGTCCTCGAGGCCGGCCGGGCCGAGCACCGCTTCCGCGCGCAGGCGCACCATCAACGCTTCGCGCAGCGGCGTCGGATCTTCCGGTTCGGCGATCCAGCGCCGCAGCTCCTTCTTGCCGGCCGGCAGGATCCGGTATGCGCGCTTGCGGCCGCGCCCCGATTCGGCCGGCAGCGATTCGATCCAGCCCGTTTCCTCGAGACGCCCCAGCTCGCGATAGATCTGCTGGTGTGTCGCCTGCCAGAAATAGCCGATCGAGCGATCGAAGCGGTCGGCGAGTTCGGAGCCTGAACCCGGGCGTTCGGCAAGAGCGGTGAGGAGTGCGTGGGGCAGGGACATGTCGGATCGGAGGAGGCCGCGGAATGAATCGCATCTTGCCATATCGGGGCCACAGTACAAGATGACGGATGCGTTTATGCAACGGGTTGCATAAACGAAAGCGGTGAACTACTATCTGTGCAACTTGTTGCATAAAAATGGAGACACCCCATGACACCGCGTTATTCCCATCTGACGACCCCGCTCGAACTCGGCTTCACGTCGCTCAGGAACCGAGTGCTGATGGGGTCGATGCACGTCGGTCTCGAGGAAGCGCCGAACGGCTTCGAGCGGATGGCGGCGTTCTACGCGGAGCGTGCGCGGGGCGAGGCCGGCCTGATCGTGACGGGCGGATTCGCACCGAACGAGCGGGGCCGTCCGGCGCCGGGCGGCGCGATGCTGACGACCGAAGCGGAAGCCGAGCGTCATCGTGTCGTGACGCGCGCGGTGCACGCGGAGGGCGGCAAGATCGCGCTGCAGATCCTCCATTTCGGGCGCTACGCGTATCACCCGGCGCTCGCCGCGCCGAGCGCGCTGAAGGCGCCGATCAACCCGTTCACGCCGCATGCGCTGAGCAGCGACGAAGTCGACGAGACGATCGCCGATTTCGTGCGATGCGCGGCGCTTGCGCAGCAGGCGGGTTACGACGGCGTCGAGATCATGGGGTCGGAGGGCTACCTGATCAACGAATTCATCGCTGCGCGCACGAATCATCGCGACGACGCATGGGGCGGTGCCTACGAGAACCGTATCCGGTTCCCGGTCGAGATCGTGCGGCGCGTGCGCGAGCGGGTCGGCATGAACTTCATCGTGATCTACCGGCTGTCGATGCTCGATCTCGTCGAAGGCGGCTCGACACTCGACGAGGTGATCCGGCTCGCGCAGGCGATCGAGGCGGCCGGTGCGACGATCATCAATACGGGCATCGGCTGGCACGAGGCGCGCATTCCGACCATCGCGACCAAGGTGCCGCGTGCCGCGTACGCGTGGGTCACGCGGCAGCTGATGGGCAAGGTCGGCATCCCGCTCGTCGCGACCAACCGGATCAATACGCCGGAAGTCGCCGAGCAACTGCTCGCCGATGGCTATTGCGACATGGTGTCGATGGCGCGGCCGTTCCTCGCCGACGCCGAATTCGTCCGCAAGGCGCGGGAAGGGCGTGCGGACGAAATCAACACGTGCATCGGCTGCAACCAGGCGTGCCTCGATCACACGTTCAGCGGCAGGATCACGTCGTGTCTGGTGAATCCGCGCGCGTGCCATGAAACCGAGCTCGTGATTCGCCCCGCGCTGCAGCGCAAGCGGATCGCCGTGGTCGGCGCCGGGCCGGCGGGCCTCGGCTTCGCGGTCACCGCGGCCGAGCGCGGTCATGCGGTGACGCTGTACGAAGCCGGCGCCGAGATCGGCGGCCAGTTCAATATTGCGAAGAAGGTGCCCGGCAAGGAAGAATTCAACGAGACGCTGCGTTATTTCCGCCGGCAGATCGAACTGCGCGGCGTGACGCTGCACCTCAACACGCGCGCGACCGCCGAGATGCTGTTGCAAGGCGAATTCGACGAAGTGGTGATCGCGACGGGCATCGTGCCGCGCACGCCGCCGATCGACGGTGTTGCGCACGCGAAGACGCTCGGCTACCTCGACGTGTTGCGCGACGACAAGGCGGTGGGCCGCAGCGTCGCGATCGTCGGCGCCGGCGGCATCGGCTTCGACGTCGCGGAATATCTCGTCCATCGCGCAGGCAGCGAACAGGTCGACGTGGACGGGTTCCTTGCCGAGTGGGGCGTCGACCGGTCGTATGCGAACGCAGGCGGCTTGCGCCATGCGCGGCCCGAGCCGGCGGCACGACAAGTCCATCTGCTGCAGCGCAAGGCGTCGAAGGTCGGCGACGGGCTAGGCAAGACCACCGGATGGATCCACCGCACGGGACTGAAGGCGCGCGGCGTCGGGATGTCGTCGGCGGTGACCTACCGGCGCATCGACGACGAAGGCTTCCACGTGACGATCGACGGCGTCGAGCAGACGCTGCCGGTGGACAACGTCGTGATCTGCGCGGGGCAGGAGCCGTTGCGCGAACTGGCGCTGCAACTGGAGGCCGCCGGGCGCAAGGTTCACGTGATCGGTGGCGCGCACGAAGCCGCCGAGCTCGATGCGAAGCGCGCGATTCACCAGGGCACGACGCTTGCCGCCACGCTTTGAGACTGATTCGCTTCTTTTCCGCCAGACGATACAGGAGACTTCGATGACGAACGCACCGCAGCACCTTCAACCCGCTGTCGCGCAATCGCTCGACAAGTGGCATGCGATGATCGAACACAAGGATTTTGGCGCACTGGAATCGATCGTCCATCCGGACGCCGTGTTCCGTTCGCCGATGGCGTTCAAGCCTTACGGGCCGGCGCCCGCGCTATTGCTGGCGCTGCGCACGGTGATCACGATCCTCGAGAAGTTCACCTATCACCGCCAGTTCGTCACCGACGACGGCAAGAGCGTGGTGCTGGAGTTCAGCGCGGCCATCGGCGACAAGGCGCTGAAGGGGATCGACATGATCCGCTTCGACGACGAAGGACGGATCGTCGAATTCGAGGTCATGATCCGGCCGTTCAATGCGCTGCAGGCGCTTGGCGCGGAAATGGGCGCGCGGCTCGCGCAGCAGTTGCCGGCGTTCAAGATCGGCGGCTGAGCAGGGCGATCGCGGGGCGGCGGCCGCCGCGCTCAGCGCGCGAGCTGTGCTCGCGCGAGCCGGCCCAGGCACCGGACGCCGTCCTCGATGCGTGCGTTCCACACATGCCCCGCGCTCAGGCGCAGGCAATGACGAAAGCGCCGGCTGGCGGAGAAGATGTCGCCTGGCGCAAAGCAGACGCCCTGTTCGAGCGCGGCATCGAACAGCGCGCGTGAATCGAATCGCTTCGGCAGTTCGAGCCAGAGCACGAAACCGCCGGCCGGCCGGCTCACTTTCGTGTCGGCCGGAAAGCTGGCCTCGATCGTGCGCGTCATCCGCGCCAGGTTGTCCTCGAACACGCGCCGGATGCGGCGCAAATGCGCGTCGTATGCACCGCTCGCGAGGAAGTCGGCCACCGCGACCTGCAGCAACACCGGGCCGCACAGGCTGAGTGCCAGCTTGCGTTCCATCACCTGCTGAGTGCGCGCACCCGCCGCGATCCAGCCGATCCGGTAACCCGGCGCGAGGCTCTTCGAGAACGAACTGCAGTAGATCGTATCGGCCTCGCTGTCGAGTGCGCTGAACGGCCTCGGCCGATCCCGCCCGAAGTGGATGTCGCCGTACACGTCGTCTTCGATCAGCGGCACCCGATGGCGTGCGAGCAGCGCAAGCAGCGCCCGTTTGTCGTCGTCGCTCATCGCGGAGCCGAGCGGATTGCCGAAGCTCGACGACAGCACGCAGGCGGCGATCGATTCCGCTTCGAGCCGCTGCGCGAGCTGGCCGACGTCGACGCCGCGCAGCGGGTCGGTCGGCAACTCCAGCGCCTTCAGTCCCAGCGCCTCCAGCGTGTGAAGCAAGCCGAAGTAGGTCGGCGATTCCACCGCGATCGTATCGCCGCGCGTTGCCACGGTATTCAGCGCGAGCGTCAACGCCTCGGTGCAGCCATTCGTGACGAGGATGTCGTCGGCGGACAGCGGGTGCCCGAAGCGCATCGCACGCCGCGCGATTTCGCGGCGCAGCGCCGGTTCGCCGTAAGGCGCGCAATACACGTTGTAGCGCGTGCCATGCTGGCGCGCCGCGCGAGCGAGGGCGAGATCGAGCCGCTTCGATTGCAGCAGCGCCGGATCGGGCACCGCGCATCCGAGCGGCACGAGCGCCGAATTGGCCGCATGTTCGAGCATCGCGGCGACGGCGCCGCTGATCGACACCGTCGATGCCTTTGCGCGCGAGCGCGATGCGCTCGGCAATGCCAGCGTGCCGCCGCGTGCGGCCGCGACATAGAACCCCGACTGCGGCCGCGATACGAGGATGCCGCGATCTTCGAGCAGGCGGTATGCCTGCAGCGCGGTGGAGACGCTGATGCGCTGCTGTTCGCTGACGGCACGCACGGACGGCAGCCGCGTGCCGGGTGCCAGCGTACCGTTCTCGATCATGCCGACGATGAGGTCGGCCAGCTGCCTGTAGCGGAATGACGTTTGCGTTTCCATGGGACACCAGCGGCTGGGAAGTGTCCGATTATCGACCGTTCGAATGGAACGCGCCACGCAGAATTGTGTCGGTCCAATCGACAGAAAATTGTGGCTGTTATGGTTTTTGTGCGAACGCTACGATGGCGGTGTTTCGATCCATCGATCGGCCATTGCGAGGCTTGCCCATGCAGACGACCCAAGCGTATTCCAGTGAGTGGCGCGGACGATTTCCGCACAACGAAATCATCTCGCTGCTCGACGTGAACCGGACCTTCAACCTGGCGGAGAGCACGTCGCAAGACCTGACGGTCGGCGAGCTGCTGGATCTGGCCGGTGTCGAGGCGGTCCGTAACCTGAAGCTCGGCTACAGCCAGTCGGCGGGGGCTGCCGTGCTGCGCGACGCGATTGCCGATGCCTGCCATGTGCCGGCCGCGCAGATCGTGACGACGCAAGGCACCGCGCTCGGCTTGTTTCTGCTGGCCTACGAAGTGTGCCGGCCCGGCGACGAGGCCGTGCTCGCGACGCCGTGCTTTCCGCCGAGCCGCGACTGCCTGGTCGGCGCCGGCGCGACGGTGCGTGAAGTGCGGCTGTCGTTCGAGAACGGCTACCGGCTGGACCTCGCGCAGTTCGACGCGCGCCTGTCGTCGAAGACGCGGCTGGTCAGCATCGCGTCCCCGCAGAATCCGGGCGGCGTGCAGGCGTCGCGCGCCGAAATCGATGCATTGCTGGCGTTGATGGCGCAACGCTGTCCGGACGCGATACTGTTCATCGACGAGACCTATCGCGAAGCGACTTACGGCGATGCGGCTGTCGCAGCCAGTTTCGCGGGTGTCGATCCGCGCATCGTCACGGGTTCGTCGGTGTCGAAAGCGCTGGGCGCACCTGGTCTGCGGACGGGGTGGCTCACGGTGGCCGACGCAGGGCTTCGGGCGCGTCTGCTCGTCGCGAAGCTGAATACGGTGATCTCGGGTTCGGTGCTCGACGAGACGCTGGCCGCAACCGTGCTGCGCAACCGCGAGCACGTGCTCGCGCCTCGCCGCCGGTTGCTTGCGGGCACGCTCGATACACTGTCGGGCTGGTGCGAACGTGAAAGGCGACGTGTCGAGTGGGTGCGGCCGGACGCCGGCGCACTGTGCTGCGTGCGGTTGCGTCAGGATGCTTTCGACGAGCAGGCCGTGTCGCGCTTCTGGCAGGTATTGCCTGACCACGACGTACAGCTCGCATCAGGCACGTGGTTTGGCGAAAGCAGCCGCGTGTTCAGGCTGGGGTTCGGCTATCTTCCGCCAGAGCGATTCCAGCCGGCGTTGTCGGCGCTGTCGCAGGCGATGGATGCAGCGGTTGCATGAACCGGGTGCCCGGCGTCCGGGCGCGGCGAACATCATTGAACGTCAGGAGTGAAACCATGAAGGTAAGGATTGCGTACATCGAGGAGCCGCCGTTCTACTGGACGGCGGAAGACGGTACCGTGACCGGCGCGGATATCGAGCTGGCCGAGGTGGTGCTGCGCGCGATCGGCGTGACGGACATCGAATATCTCCCGACGTCGTTCGATGCGCTGCTGCCGGGGGTGCAGGCGGGGCGCTGGGACATGAACGTGCCGATCTTCGTGACGGCCGAACGGGCGCGGCACGTTGCGTTCAGCGTCCCGGTGTGGGCGATCGGCGACGGCTTCGTGCTGCAGGCCGGCAACCCGAAGCGGCTGACGAGCTACGCGGCCGTCGCGGCCCGCAGCGATGCGCGGCTGGGGTGCGTGACCGACCAGGTGCAGATCGATTCGGCAAAGGCGGCCGGCGTGAGCGACGGCCAGATCGTCATCTTCAAGGATCAGGCCGACGCCGTGGCCGCGTTGCTGGCGGGGCAGGTCGACGCGTTCGCGAGCACCGCGATCGGGGCCCGCGCGGTCGCCGACACGGACGAGCGGCTGGCGGCCGTCTCGCACGAGCTTGGTGCGGGTGCAGCCGCGCCCGTTGGCGGGTTTTCGTTCAGCAAGAACAGCGACGCGCTCGTGCAGGCCGTGAATGCGAAGCTGCGCGAGTATCTCGGCTCGGCCGATCATCGCGAGCGGACGGCGAAGTACGGCTTCACGCGCACGGAAATCGACGGCGTGGTGGAGAACGGCGGCGCGCAGTCGTAATGCCGCGCGCGGTGTCGACCGTCCGCACGGTCGGCACCGCCTGCGTGATCACGCCGCCGCAGCCTGCGTCAACCGCTCGACGAACCAGTCGCACACGACCGCGGTTCGCTCGGACGCGTGGTTGTAGATCGTGTGCTCGCCGTCCGGCCAGACCCTGAGCGTCGCGTCGCCGGAGGTCGCCGCATCGAGAAACGGCTGCTGATCGTCGAGGCGGATCAGCGGATCTTCACCGCCATGCAGCACCAGCAGCGGACACACGATGCGGTCGCGTTCGGACGAGAAGCTCATCCGCGCGAAGTTCGCCGCGACCGCATCGGGATCGTCGTTGCCGAGCATCGCCGCGGCCTGTTCGACGAACGTGCGGAACGGCAGCAGTGTCGGCGCCGCGAGTGCGCCGTTCACGCAACAGGCGGCGATCCGGTGGTCGCTCGCAGCGGTCGAAGCGGCCCACAATCCGCCGATGCTGTTTCCCCAGATACCGATCGGCCCGGGCACGCGATCGGCAACGTGATCGACGAAGCGCCGGTATGCGGCGCTCATGTCGACGTCGACGAAGATCCGCTGTTCGAGCCGCGTCTCGCCCTGGCCCGGCCCCTCGGCGAGCAATGTGGCGAGGCCGCGCGCCGCGAGCGCGCGCGCGATCGGCCAGTAGGCGAAACCCCAGCCGCTCTGGCCGCCGAACACGATGACGGTGCCGCGTACGCGTTCGGTCGGCGGCCGGACCAGCCAGCCGATCAGGTGTGCATCGCCGAACGGCACTTCGACACGTTCGATGCGCTTGTCGGACCAGCGCGCGAGACCGTGCGACGCGTCGACGAGCCGCGCATAGAGCGCGCGCTTGCGCGGCACGTCGTGATTGAACGCCATCTGCGCAAACAGCAGGTTCGCGATGGCCATCGCTTGCGCGTCGGCAGCCGTGACCAGGTGGCCGGCATCGGCGGCCTGGGTGGCGCGCGCGAGCTGCGCGTCGGCCAGCGCTTCGGCCGCGACATCCCAGGGTTCGCCTGCCGACGTGCGCGCGTGCAGCGCCATGGCGTCGGCATAGTCCATCCCGCAGTCGAGCAAGCGCGTGACGGGCATCGCGCGTTGCAGGGACAGCGCGAACGGTGACAGTTCGATCGTCATGCGTACGTCTCCATTACGATGCGTGGGGGACGGCCGCCGAGGCTGCCGAAGCGGCGGGCGGCTCGCTCGACGTGGCGGACCCGTGCAGCTTGTCGCGGAGCGAATCGACGAGCGCACCGAGGTTGCGCAGGTCGGCTACCGAACCGAACACGATGAAATCCGGCCGCGCGATATACGCGCCGATCCCGTGCGCCTGCATGAACGCGTGCTGGTCGCCGTCGAGATCGACCACGGCATCCGGTGCGCTCACGTCGTTGGACAGCACGGCCACGCGACAGCCGAGCTGCGCGAGGAACGCGCGCTGTGCGTCGTCAAGGTAGCGGGAAGGGTGTTCGCGCGCGACGAGCTGGAATCCCCGGCCGACCACGTCGTCGAAACGGCCTTCGGCTGCGCCGCGGCGAACGCGCCCTTGCGGTGCGGGCGCGCCGGTCGTCGGCAGGCGCGTGCCGTCGGCTTCGTCGTGCACGATACCGTGCTCGATCTTCGGGAACGGCGGCATCGGCGGCATGTTGCCGGCGCGGAACGCCGCGTCGCGCTCGGCGACCTTGCGCGGATCGTCCTCGTTGACGACCTGCCCGAGAAACAGCGACATCTGCGTGATCGCGGTCACGTGCGGGCGGCGCTCGGCTTCAAAGGTGTCGAGCAGGTCGGCGGAGGCGCGCCCGGTCAGCACCAGGTCGAGCTTCCACGCGAGGTTGATGCCGTCGCGCATGCCGGAGCACGCGCCTTGTCCCATGTACGGCATCATCGTGTGCGCCGCATCGCCCGCGAGCAGCACGCGGCCGGCGCGCCAGCGTTCGGCCATGCGCGTCTCGAACGTGTAGACGACGTGACGCAGCAGCGTCAGGTCATCCGGGCCGTAGCCGTAGTGGTCGTTGAGCCACTTCCAGCCGGCTGCTTCCGTTTCCCATTCGGCGGTCGATTCGTCCGGCAGCACGCGCAGCTCGAAGCGCGTGCGCTTCGTGCCGATCGGCATGTGCATGTAGGCGCGCGCCGGATCGCAGTAGATCGTCGTGCGGGCACAGCCGTCGCCGAGATCGCGCTTGTTCTCCGAATCGAGATTGAGCCAGCGCTCGTTGTAGCCGAAATCCGAGCGCTCGATGCCGAGCGTGCGGCGCACGAAGCTGTTCGCGCCGTCGGCGCCGATCACGTAGCGGGCGCGAATCGCGCGCGGCTTGCCGGTCCATTGCGCGTCCTGGCTGCCGCGCGCCGGATGCGCGGTCAGCGTCACGCCGTCGTCGTCCTGCAGCAGCGTATCGACTTCCCAGCCGCGCAGGATCGTCACGTTCTTGAAGGTGTTGGCGCGCGCGTCGATCGCATCCTCGATGTCGGGCTGGTAGATCGAGATGTGTGCGGGATAGCCGCATGCACGGCCGGTCCAGTTCAGTTCGAGCAGCAGGTCGCCGTTTGCGTCGCAGTAGTGGTACGTGTCGACGGCCTTCGCGTTGCGCAATGCGTGATCGACGTCGGCGCTGGCCTGCACGATGCGCGCGGTTTCACCGTCGATGTGCGTGAGGCGCGGCAGGCCGTAGGGTGTCGGCCAGCGTTCTAGCACGATCACGCGATGGCCGGCGCGGCCCAGCATCGATGCGGCGACGAGGCCGGTCGGGCCGTAGCCGACGATGGCGACGTCACAGTATTCGACGGTGCTGTCACCGTGCGCGCTCGATTCGGTATTCATGCGGGGTGTCTCCATGACGGGGTCGTTTGTTGGTTTGTCGCGTATTCGGCTCAGCGCGCGGTCGAGCCGGGCAGGTTGCCGTCGAACGCGTCCTGCAGCAGCGCGCGCAGGCCGTCGCGTTCGATCGGGCGCGGGTTCCAGTACGGATTGGCGGCCGCGAGATCGGCGGCGCGATCGAGGTCGGCTTCCTGCATGCCGATCGCCTTCAACGAGACCGGCGCGCCGTTGTCGAGCGCCAGTGCGTAGAGGCCGCGCGCGGCGTCGTTCGTGCCGATCGCGCGGGCGATCCGCTGCATCGCGTCCGGCGCGTGCGCGGCGTTGTACGCGAGCGCATGCGGCAGCACGACCGTGTGGGTCGGCGCGTGCGGCAGGTTGAAGCTGCCGCCGAGCGTGTGACAGAGCTTGTGGTGCAGCGCCATGCCGACGTTGCCGAGCACCATGCCGCACAGCCACGCACCGTAGAGCGCGTCGCTGCGTGCGCCGAGGTCGGCGGGGTCGCGCCGCACGCCGGGCAGGCCGCGCGCCAGTGCGCGAATGCCTTCTTCGGCGACGAGGCTCATCACCGGATTCGCGTTGTTCGCGTAGAGGCCTTCCGCCGCATGCGCGATCGCATTGAGGCCGCTCGTCACGGACAGCTCGACGGGCAGCGTGACGGTGAGCGCGGGATCGTAGATCACCGTCTTCGGCAACACGCGTGCGTCGGAGCCCGTGCGCTTGAGGCCGCCTTCGGTCAGGCCGTAGATCGGCGTCATTTCGCTGCCGGCGTAGGTCGTCGGGATCGCGAGGATCGGCAGGCTGCTTTCGAGCGCGATCGCCTTGCCGAGGCCGATCGTCGAACCGCCGCCGATCGCGATCGCGCAATCGGCGTCGCACGACCTGGCAAACGCCTGCGCATCGCGGGCGATTTCGATCGGCACGTGCATCGTCGCGCGATCGTACAGCCCGGCCGCGCGCGCACCGAGCCGCTCGACGATGCGTTGCGCGAGGTCGCGCTGTTCCGGCGTGCAGAGCACGATTGCGCGTTGCGCGCCCAGTTCCAGCACTTCGCGTTCGAGATGATCGAGGCTGCCCGCGCCGAAGATCACGCGGGCGGGGCGTGCCTGATAGATGAAGTTCATGTCGTCGTCACTCCGTTGCGTAATCGACCTGATGGCGCGCGATGCGCAGGCCCGTCAGTGCGTCGCGTACGCGTGTGTGTTCAGGATGCGTCGCGTAAGTGTCGAGGGCTTCACGCGACTCGAATTCGGCGACGAGAATCAGGTCGCACGCGTAATCGGCCGCGCTGAAATCCGCGCCGACCTCGAGGTGCGTCATGCCCGGAATCCGGCCACGCAGGCTTTCGAAGGCGGTCTTGACGGTGGTGCGTGCCACCGCGCGCTCGGGCTCGGTCGCGCCGGCGACGTTCCACATCACGACGTGGCGGATCATGCGGCGCGCTCCGCGGGATTGAGCACGAAGTCGTAGTCGAGCGTGTAGAACGGTGTGTCCATGCGCGATCCATCCGGCGCGAGGCCGGGCGCGTGCCGGACCCAGTCGGCGACGAGCGTCGAGCGCACGCCGAATACCGCATCGGAGTCGAGATAACGGTCGCCGTCGCGGAACACGTGCGTGATCAGCGTTTCGTAGCCGCGTGCCTCGATCATGAAATGCAGGTGCGCGGGGCGCCACGGATGACGGCCGAGCGCATCGAGCATCGCGCCGACGGGGCCGTCGTGCGGAATCGGATACGGCTCGGCGAGGATCGAGCGGAATGCGTAGCGACCATCGGCGCCGGTGCGCAGCCGGCCACGCGCGCGGTGCGTGACCGATCCGTCGTCGGCCGGAAGTTGCACGTCGTAGTGCCCGTCCTCGTCGGCCTGCCAGACTTCCAGTGAGGCGTGCGCGATCGGCATGCCGTCGATGCTGCGCACATGGCCCGACACGAAGCAGGGCTCGCCGCATGCGCCGTTCGCGATGTCGTCGAACATCCCGAAGTCGCGGCTGCCTTCGACGTAGAACGGACCGAATACGGTGGCTTCCGTGCAGCCGGCCGGCTTCGCATGGTTCTGCGCGGTGACGAGGGTCGACAGCCCGAGCACGTCGGACAGCAGGATGAACTCCTGGCGCGTGTCGTCGGTGATGTGGCCGACGGCGGTCAGGAAGCCGACCGCGGTTTGCCATTCGGCCTCGGTGAGCTTCGTCTCCCGCGCAAACGAATGCAGGTGCTGGACAAGACTGGTCATGACCGTGCGCAACCGCTCGTCGCGACAGCCGCCCAGCGACGCGATCACGGCCTGCGTGATGGTGTCTTCGTTGAGATTGCGCATTGGGGTTGTCTCCTGATGTCGTTGGATGGCGCGTTGACGTAACATTAATTCCTCCTTGGATCGTAAAAAAGATGGTTTGGAGGAGTTTTGTTCTCCGCCAGGTGGAAGAATTGAACGCATGGACAAGTGGACGCAGATCGAATTTTTCGTGCAGGTCGCCGAGCTGGGCAGCCTGTCGAAGGCCGCCGAGCGGCTCGGCATGTCGAGCGCGGCGGCGAGCCGCTGCCTGAACGCGCTGGAGGAGCGGCTGGGCGCGCGGCTGGTCGAGCGCACCACGCGCCGCCTGTGGCTGACCGACGCGGGGCACGAGTACCACCGGCGTTGCGTCGCGATCCTGACGGAACTGTCGGAGGCCGATGCGGCGGTCAACGAAGCGAGCGTCAATCCGGCCGGCACGCTGCGCGTGACCGCTTCCGTCTCGTTCGCGTCGATCTATATCGCACCCGCATTGCCCGAGTTTCACCGGCGCTACCCGAACCTGAACGTGCAGATCGTCGCGGCGAACCGCTACCCGGATTTCATCGAGGCCGGTATCGACGTGGCGATTCGCACGCGTGAGCATGAAGCGGATTCGGGCATCACGGTGCGCAAGCTCGCCGAGACGCGGCGCGTGCTGGCCGCGTCGCCCGGGTATCTGGCGAAGCACGGTGCGCCGACGACGCCCGATGCGCTGTGCGACCACCGGCTGCTGGTCTACAACCTCGCGAACGATCCGTACGTCCTGCATTTCCGTCACGGCGCGCGGAAGCAGTCGGTCACGATCAAGAGCGTGCTCGATGCGAACGAAGGGCAGGTGATCCGCGCCGCGGCGCTTGCGGGCCTCGGCATCCTGATCCAGCCGCTCTACATCATTCACGACGATATCGTCGCGGGAAAGCTGGTGCCGGTGCTCACCGACTGGCAACTGCCGGCACTCACCGTCAACATCGCGTACCAGAGCCGCCGTCACCAGCCGGCGAAGATCCGCGTCTTCACCGAGTTCCTGATCGAGCGTTTCGAACGTCTCGGGCTTGCGCGCAAGTGGAAGGAAGTCGGCCGCTGATCGTAGGCCGGCGCTGCGCCGTCGCGCATTTCTCCGTGTGACGGAGAACTGTTCTCCCGAACGTCGTCTTTTTCGCCGCTGTCGTGCGCTTTACATTGCGTCTCCCCGGGCCTGCGATGCCCGGCTTGCGATGACACGATAACAATCCGGTCTGGAGACGACATGAAATTCGCATTGCGACGGGTGCCGTTGGCACTCCTGATCGCCGGGGCCATTCAAGCCCCGGCGTCGGCCACGGAGAACGGGCAGATCAGCTATCCGTTCGGCGTCAACACGGTACTGAACGGGATGCTCCCGCCGCCCGGCAACACGCAGTACTTCAACTACGCGCTGTACTCGGCATCGAACCGGTTTGCCGGGCCGGACGGCGGCAGCGCGGTGCCGGGGTTCCACCTGAGCGTCGTCGCGGAAACGCCGCGCGTGGTCCACACCTGGGGCGCGACCTTCGGGCCGTTTTCGCTGTCGAGCAGCGCGATCGTGCCGATCGTGCACCTGCATCTGTCGACGCCGGGCGGCAGCGGAAACCGCACATCGCTCGGCGACGTGATCCTCGAGCCGTTCATGATCAACTATGCGAACGCATCGAAGACGTTCTTCGCGTTCTTTTCGCCGTCGTTCGCGGTGCCGACCGGCGCGTATGCGGCGAACCGGATCGCGAACACGGGGCTGAACACGTATGCGTTCCTGCCGTACGTCAGCACGACCTGGTTTCCGGGCCGCGACTGGGAGATCTCGACGACCACGCTGCTGGAGCTGAATTCGCCGAACCATGCGACGCACTACCACTCGGGTGCGGTCGCCGTGCTCGACTACCTGGTCGGCTATTCGCTCGACCGGCGCGTGCAGCTCGGCGTGCAGGGCACGTTCCTGAAGCAGTTCACCGACGATACGCAGGACGGCATCAAGGTCGCGTCGGATGGCTTTCGCGGGCAGTCGGTCGCGATCGGCCCGCAACTGCGGTTCATGTGGGGGCCGGCGTCGGGCGTGGTCGTGAAGTACCAGCACGAGTTCGCGGTGCGCAACCGGCCGCAGGGCGACAAGCTGTGGGTGCAGTTCAGTTTCCCGTTGTAGACGCGGCGCGCGCCGCCCGTCGGCAGGGCGGCCGGCACAACCTGACAAATTCCTGACGAATCGGGTTGATATTTTGTATCATCTGACGTTTTGCGTCGCCGGCCGTCCGGGCTACCCGGTGCGGCCGCGTGCGACGACGCCAAACGAAGATCGATACGACGTGACGAACACCAGATACCACCCGGCGCGCGGGGAGCGGCACGCTGCCGCGCCGCGCCGGCCCACCCGCGCGTGGCGCGCACGCGGCTGCACGACCTTGCTGGGTTGCGCGATGGCGACCTCCGGCGCGTTGGCCGCCGAAGCCGCCGCACCCGCACCGGACGAACGGCATGCGCTGCCGGCGATCAACGTCAGCGCGCAGTCGGCACCGGCCGACCCGCTGACGCAACCGCTCGAAACGGGCTCGCGGCTCGGACTCGCGAGCCTCGACACGCCCGCGAGCGTCGAGACGGTCACGGCCGACACGATCGACGCGCGCGGCGATCGCACGGTGCTGGACGCGGTGACGCGCACTGCAGGGTTCGCGAGCGCGATGGCGCCCGGCACCGGCGGTACCGCATTGAGCGTGCGCGGCTTCGGCGGGCAGGAATCGGTAATGACGCTGCTCGACGGCGTGCGGCTGATGCCGGCAGCCGACACGATCACGTTCCCGTTCGATACGTGGTCGGTCGAGCGCATCGAAGTGCTGCGCGGCCCGGCGTCGGTGCTGTACGGCGAAGGGGCGATCGGCGGTGTCGTCAACGTGGTGCCGAAGCGGCCGCAGCGCACGCGCGAGACGACGCTGCAGGTCGGTGTCGGCCTCGACGGTGCGAAGCGCGCCGCGTTCGACACGACGGGCGCGCTCGGCCCGCGGCTGTCGTACCGCTTCTATGCGAGCGATGCACGCGCGAACGGCCTCGCCGAGCGGGCCGATACGCATACGACGGCCGTCGGCGGCGCGCTGAAATTCGACGTCAGCCCGAAGCTCACGCTGACGCTCGACTTCGACTACGGCCGCCAGATGCCGGCGACCTACTACGGCGTGCCCGCGCCGAACGGCGTGCTCGATCCGTCGCTGCGCAAGCTCAACTACAACGTCGGCGACGCGACGATTTCCTACTACGACCAGTGGACCCGCCTGTCGGCCAGCTACCGGCCGACGGCTGGCGTGACGATCGACAATCAGCTCTACTACCTGACGTCGAACCGGCACTGGCGCAATGCGGAATCGTATGCACTCGATGCCGCGACGGGTCTCGTCACACGCAGCGACTATCTCGACATCGGCCACCACCAGCGGCAGGTCGGCGATCGGCTGAGCGCACGCTTCGACGGCACGCTGTTCGGCCGTGCGAACCGCTTCGTCGTCGGCACCGAGTTCAGCCAGATCACGTTCAGCGGCACCAACAATGCGCCGTACGGCGGCGAATCGACGGTGCCCGCGCACGGCTTCGATCCCGGCGTGTTCACGAGCCCGGACCCGACGGTGCCGCAGTTCAGCTCGCGGGCGCGGCAGGTCGCGGTGTTCGCCGAGAACCGGCTCGAAGTGCTGCCGCGGCTCGCGTGGGTGAGCGGCCTGCGCTACGACCACATCGCGTTCAACCGCGAGCAGGCGGCGACCGGCGCGGGCTTCGACAAGCGCTTCGCGAACGTCGGCTGGCGCACGGGCTTCGTGTTCGAAGTCGCGCCGACACTGAGCGCGTATGCGCAGTACACGACGGGCGCGGAGGGGCTCGGCTCGCTCGTGACGCTGTCCGCGTCGCAGGCGAACTACCGGCTCGCGACCGGCGAACAGTGGGAAGCCGGCGTCAAGCAGACGTTGCTCGACGGCCGCGCGTACTGGACGTTCGCGGTGTACGACATCACGAAGCGCAACCTGCTCAGCACCGATCCGCTCAATCCCGCGCTGCGCCAGCAGGTCGGCCGGCAGTCGTCGCGCGGCATCGAGCTGACGGGCGGTGCGCGGCTGCCGCACGGCTGGACGGTCGATGCGAACGTCGCGCTGCTGCGCGCGCGTTACGACGCGTTCAACCAGAAGGTCGGCGGCACGACGGTGTCGCGCGCCGGCAATGCGCCGGCCAACGTGCCGCAGCAGACGGCGAACCTGTGGCTCGGCTGGGCGTTTGCCGAGCGCTGGCAGGCGAATGCGGGCGTGCGTTACGTCGGCGCGACGTATGGCGACGACGCGAACCGCGTGCAGGTGCCGTCGTACACGGTGTTCGATGCGTCGCTGCGCTGGCAGCCGACGTCGCGTACCGAGCTGGCGCTGTACTTGCGCAATCTCGCGAATCGCACGTATGCGGTGACGACGTCGAACGGCGGCGAGCAATGGCTGCTCGGCCCGTCGCGCTCGGCGGAGCTCGTCGCGACGATGCGCTTCTAGTGCGACGCGGCGAGCTTCCCGTGGCGCACATGCTCGACATCGAACGCGTGAGCTGGTCTCCCGGCGGCGCGATCAGCGTGCTCGATTCGGTGACGCTGAGCGTGGCCGAAGGCGAGTTCGTCGGGCTGGTCGGCCCGAACGGCAGCGGCAAGACGAGCCTGCTGCGCTGCGTGTTCCGTTACGCACGGCCCGATGCCGGCCGTGTCGCGCTCGACGCGCAGGACGTGTGGCGCATGCGGCCGCGCGCGGTCGCGCAACGCATCGCGGTGCTGCAGCAGGAGACGCCGGACGATTTCGGGCTGACGGTCGACGAACTGGTCGGCATGGGGCGCACGCCGCACCTGCGGCCGTTCGATGCGGAGTCGGCGGACGATCGCCGGATCGTCGAATCCGCACTGCACGACGTCGGCCTCGTCGAGCGCCGTGCGCAACGCTTCGCGTCGCTGTCGGGCGGCGAGAAGCAGCGCGCGCTGCTGGCCCGCGCGCTCGCGCAGCAGCCTGAATTGCTGCTGCTCGACGAGCCGACCAACCACCTCGACCTGCGCCATCAGCTCGAACTGCTCGCGCGCGTGCGGCGCCTCGGCATCGCGACGCTCGCCACGATTCACGACCTCAATCTCGCGGCCGCGTATTGCGACCGGCTCCACGTGCTCGCGCATGGCCGGATCGTCGCATCGGGCACGCCGGCCGACGTACTGACCGAAGCGTTGCTGCGCGACGTGTTCGGCGTCGCCGCGCTCGTCGATCGCCATCCCGTTACGGGCCGGCCGCGCATCACGCCGCTTCATCCGGAATGACCGCCATGCCGTTTCCTGTCTTGTCCTCCGCCTTGTCGTTGTCGTCCGTATCCCGCCGGCTGGTTGCCGCGACCATGCTCGGTTGCGCGGCCGCTCAGGCGGGGGCCTATCCCGTCACCGTGCGCAGTTGCGATCGCGACGTGACGTTCGCGCGCGCGCCGACGCGCGCGGTGAGCAACGACGTGAACCTGACCGAGATGATGCTCGTGCTCGGCCTGAAGGACCGGCTCGTCGGCTACACCGGCATCGGCGGCTGGAAGACGGGCACCGCGCGCGTGCGCGACGCGCTGCGCGGCGTGCCCGAACTGGCGAGCCAGTATCCGTCGCTCGAGGTGCTGGCGGCCGCGCGTGCCGACTTCTATCTCGCGGGCTGGAACTACGGGATGCATGTCGGCGGCCCGGTGACGCCCGCGACGCTTGCCCCGTTCGGCATCCGCACGTACGAGTTGACCGAATCGTGCTCGCACGTGATGAAGCAGTCGGCCGCGTCGTTCGACGACGTGTTCCGCGACCTGAACAATCTCGGCCGGATCTTCGGCGTCGACGCGCGCGCCGCGCAGGTCGTCGCCGCGATGCGCGTGCGTCTCGCGGCGGTGTCGCGTGCGATCGGGCATCCGGAGCCGCTGCGCGTGTTCGTCTACGACAGCGGCACCGACAAGCCGATGACGACCGGCGGGCTCGCGATGCCGACCGCGCTGCTGGCGGCGGCCGGGGCACGCAACGTGATGGCCGATCTGCCGCGCAGCTGGACGCAGGTGAGCTGGGAAAGCGTGGTCGCGCGCGATCCGCAGGTGATCGTGATCGTCGACTATTCGGCCGTGACGGCGGCGCAGAAGCAGCAGTTCCTGCTGAGCCAGCCGTCGCTCGCGCGGGTGGCAGCGATCCGCGACCGGCGCTTCATCGTGATTCCGTACGATGCGGCGACGCCGGGCCCCGAGAACGTCGCGGCCGTCGAGACGCTGGCGCGCGCGCTGTATCCGGCCGCGTTCGCAGGGCCGGCGCGATGAGCGTGCCCGTGCGTGCGTCGCGGCCCGGCATGCGCATGCGCATGGTGCTGCCGGTGCTGGCGCTGCTGCTGGTCGTGTCGATCGTCGCGTCGGCCGCGTTCGGGCCGGCGCCGATCGCGATGCCGGCCGCGGTGCGGATCGTCGCCACGCACATCGTGTCGGCGTTCGGCGAGG